>DATALK010000210.1:0-4311 GCA_036261085.1 Phototrophicaceae bacterium
CCGATGATTTTCAGGTGACAGTGGAGCCGGGGATTGGTCATAAAGACCTGAATGCCCAACTGGCCCGTTACGGTCTATTTTTCCCGCCCGACCCCGGCGCGAACGCCAGCGTTGGTGGGATGCTGGCGAACAACGCGGCGGGCATTCGCACGGTGAAATATGGCGCGAGTAAAGACAATGTGCTGCGAATGCAGGTGGCGCTGGCCGATGGGCGGTTGATTACCACCGGGGCACGTTCGGTTAAACAGGCGTCGGGTTACGATTTGCTGCACCTGTTTGTGGGCAGTGAAGGGACGCTGGGCCTGATTACCGAAGCCACGCTGAAACTGGTGCCGGTGGCGCAGTATGTCAGCGCGGCGCTCGCTTCGTTTGACAGCGTGCAGGCAGCCGTTGAAACGGTAGTCGCCGTGCGGGGCAGTGGCCTCGACCCCGCAGCGCTGGAATTAATTGACGCCGCCCATGCGCGCATGTTACGCGAAGCCGAAGGCGTGGATTTGCCGGATTATCCCACGCTGTTTATGGAATTCCATGCGGCGCACGAAGAAGCGCTGCACTTGGGCCTGACTACAGTGCGCGAGATTTGCCAGGAAATGGGCGCGATACGGTTCCGTGCGACAACAGACACAGCCGAACGCAAACAGTTATGGCACGCGCGCCACCAATCCCTGGAAATCATGAAACGGCTGCACCCCGACAAAACCTTCTTTATTAACGATGTGGCCGTGCCGATCAGCGCGTATCCTGAATTGATCGGCTATGTGGAAGAACTGAAACGCGAATACAACATCACGGCGTTTATGATCGGGCACGCGGGCGACGGGAATATTCATGTTGAGTTCCCGTATGCCAACGAAGAAGAATTCACCCTGCGGATGGAAATTAACGCCAAAATTGTGACCAAAACGCTGGCGCTGGGTGGGACTTCGACGGGCGAACACGGCGTTGGCATCGGCAAAATTAAGTACATGGTTGAAGAACATGGCCCCGCGCTGGACGTGATGCGGGCGATCAAACAAACGCTCGACCCGAACGGCATTCTCAATCCGGGGAAAATTTTCCCGGCGTAAATCAGCCGAATGGCGGCGGCGGCAACGGGAGGGGACGGCGGCGGCAAAGGCGAAAACATAACGCAAAGAGCGCAAAGGAGCAAAGACGCAAAGTTGGCAGCAGCAGAGGGGGGAGGGGTATGCTGCTGCAATTGCAGCAATTGCAAGTCATTAGTCCATAGTCTTTAGTCATCAGTCTCCAGTCGTCAGTCAAAGGCAAAAACATAAGGCCCATCCCGGATGTCTGCTGATTCCAGTATAAGGGGAAATTAAGGGGATGGGGTGAACAAATGTTCGAACATTTGTTCACTGTTCGATAAAGCCATTGGCTGGATGGATAAGGCCCCCCAGAGCGCGCCGATATACAATGGTGCCAGTTAAATCACTGCCAACTGGTCAAGGCCGATGCCGAAATTCCAGCGCAGTATCACCAAGTTGGCGGATACCATTAATTTGTTGAGGTCATTTCATGATTTCCCGTACTCCCCAAAACACAACAATGAAAATCACTATACAGACGGATCAACCGAAAGCGATCAGCCCGAACTTATTTGGCATCTTCTTTGAAGATTTGAACTACGCGGCGGACGGCGGTTTATACGCCGAACTCATCCAAAATCGCTCGTTTGAATACTCAACTGCCGACAATCCTGACTGGAATTTTTTCACTGCCTGGGAATTGATACCGGCGCGCGGCAAAGGCGCGATTTCGTTGGAAACTGAGCAGCCCGTTCATTCAAACAACCCGCATTACCTGGCGCTGCATATAGATGGCGAAGTCGGCCTCCGCAACGCAGGGTTTGACGGCATCGTGATTAAAGCGGGGGAAAGTTATGATCTGGCGCTGTTCGCGCGCCTGATGGGCGGGAATCTGGGGGCGCTTACGGTAAGGTTGGAAAGCCGGACGGGGGAAGTGTTGGGGGAAGCCAGTCTGCCAGCGCCAGGGGCGGAGTGGGCCAAATACACCACCACTATTCAGGCGACGGGCGCTGATCTTCACGGGCGTTTGAGCATTCTCATCAGCGGGACGGGAACGCTGGCGCTGGACGTGATCTCGTTGTTCCCGCAAAAGACGTTTTACAAACGTCCGAATGGACTGCGCGCTGACCTTGCGCAAACGATTGCCGATCTAAAACCGAAATTCATGCGGTTTCCGGGCGGTTGTCTGGCGCACGGGGATGGCCTGGATAATATGTATCGCTGGAAGGATACCATCGGGCCGATTGAGACCCGCCGGGAGCAGTTCAACCTCTGGAGTTATCACCAGAGCGTGGGCCTGGGGTATTACGAATATTTTCAATTCTGTGAGGATATCGGCGCAAAACCCGTGCCGGTAGTGCCAGCGGGGGTCTGCTGCCCGAACACGGGCGCACGTTTTAATGGCCGGTGGGAGCAGGGACAGCAGGGTTTGCCGATGGCGGAAATGCCCGACTATGTGCAGGAAATTCTCGATCTGATTGAATGGGCGAACGGCCCGGTCACCTCCACCTGGGGCGCAAAACGGGCGGAGGCGGGACATCCTGAACCATTCGGGCTGGAGTATCTGGGCGTTGGTAACGAGGATCGGATTACCCCGATCTTTCAAGAGCGCTTCAAGCTGATTTACGAGGTCGTGAAAGCCCAATATCCGGAGGTGACGGTCATTGGCACGGTGGGGCCGCGCACGGACGGCGAGGATTATGATCTGGGTTGGGCACTGGCGCGGGAAATGAAGCTGGATATGGTGGACGAACACGGCTACAAAACCCCGGACTGGTACTGGGAAAATTTAGCGCGTTTTGACGCCTATGACCGCGACGGCACAACCGTGTATCTGGGCGAATACGCCGCGCATGACATCGGACGACGCAGCACGCTGCGATCCGCCCTGGCCGAAGCCGCGTATATGACGGCGCTGGAGCGCAATGGTGATCTGGTGCAGTTAGCCTCGTATGCGCCGCTGCTGGGCAAACAGCGCCGCCTGCAATGGGAACCCGATCTGATTTACTTCGATAATGGCGCGGTGTACCCGACGATCAATTATTACATACAGCAGTTGTTCAGCGTCAATGCGGGTGATACTTATTTGCCAACCACCGTTACCTTTGAAAATGACCAGACAATAGTTGCTGCCTGCGTTCGGGATTCAACGAGCGGGGACATCATCCTCAAAATTGTGAGCCGCGCCGATGTGCCCGTGCGCGCGCAGATTGATCTGTCCGGCGTTGACGGCATCGCGCCAATCGCCGATTGTACGGTTATCAGCGGCGACCCGGTGGATGAAAATAACTACTCCTTCTGGCATAGCCACATTCTCACGCCGACAACGGCAACCATTACCGTTGCGCCGCAGTTTGACTATGATGTGCCCGCGCACTCGCTGAGTGTTATCAGGATGAAGACGGGGAACCGGGGCTGAAAGCGAGGGAGCGCCTGTGTGCGTTCCCGGCGGGCGGCCCAACGGGGCCGCCCCTACAGGCTATAAAATTAATCTTGTCGGTATATCTGTAATTCCAAATTCCGGCAGAGCGGGCTGTTTGGTTGACAGCCTGCTTTCTCTGTTTGATAATATCCTTATCATCATTTTTGATATAATCAGAGTGTACCCATTATGACTGATACTGACAAGACTGTGTTTATCAGTTATCGCCGGAGTGTCAGTTCGTTTATTGCGCGGGCGGTGTACATGGATTTACGCGCCAACGGTTACGATGTGTTTATGGATGTCGAGACGATAGACAGTGGTGAATTTGACCGCATTATCCTGAACCAGATTGCCGCTCGTGCGCATTTTGTGCTGATTCTCGCTCCCGGCAGCCTAGAGCGTTGCGTTCAGCCAGGTGACTGGCTGAGGCTTGAGATTGAGGAAGCCATGAACCTGCAACGTAATATTGTGCCGCTGTTGGCAAGTGGGTTTACATTTGATGTGACCACTGGGGTATACCTGACTGGGTATCTAGCGGGTTTGTCAAAGTTTAATGCCTTGAATGTTCCACATGATTACTTTAATGAAGCTATGGATCGCTTGCGGAATCGCTTCCTGAAACAACCGGTGTATGGAACAATTACGCCCGTACCGGTAGCGGATTTGCCCAAAGTTGCACGCAAGCAAGCTGAAATGGTTCGGCTTCCTGTGCCGACGGAAAAACAGTTAAGTATCGAGGATTATTCTAATAAAATATTTCTGAAATATGGAAATAAATATATTGATGACACCATCGCTGATTATAGTGAATCTATTCGATTAAATCCGCAAGATGTTGTTGCCCATAGTAATCGAGGGACT
>DATALK010000558.1:0-2089 GCA_036261085.1 Phototrophicaceae bacterium
GCCGCGAAGAAAGCACCTTTATTGATCCGGCCAACCCCGGCGCAGGGGAAATTGTCTGGACGGGTCGGTGGCGCACCCTGGAACCCGCGCTGCGTTTTGATCCCCAATGGGACAACTTCAGCACGGCCTGGGAAGAAATCAACTTTCCGCGCATTTTCTTTAACACGCTGGCGATTGCGGTCTTTGGCATGATCGGCGCCGTGGGGTCGGGCATTGCGGTAGCCTATGGCTTCGCGCGGTTCCCCATTCCCGGCAAAAACATTTTGTTCCTGGTTATGATGGGAACGATTATCCTGCCCGGTTTTGTGACCCTGGTTCCAACCTACGTGGTTTTTTCCCGGATTGGCTGGACGGGAACCTGGTTGCCGCTGATTGTCCCGCATTTCTTCGCTAATGCGTATAACGTTTTCCTGCTGCGGCAGTTCTTTATGACAATTCCGCGTGAACAGGACGAAGCCGCGATGATTGATGGTGCCAGTCCATTCCAGACACTCACGATGGTGATTGTGCCGCAATCCTGGCCGGTGATTGTGGCCTGTGCGCTCGGCCATATTGTTTTTGCCTGGAACGACTATTTTAACCCGCTGATTTACCTGCTGGGTTCGCCCGACATGTGGCCGATTTCCGTTGCCATTCAGCAGTTTAACTACTCGTTCGGCACGCGCCCGCATCTGGTGCAGGCCACCTCGCTGATGGGTATTTTCGTGCCAGTCGTTATTTTCTTCTTGGCGCAGCGGGTTTATATGCGGGGTGTGGTTTTCACGGGCGTGGACAAGTAAACGCGCCGCTGGGCCTCGTATCGTTATGACACTGAGTCGGAATTTCGGTAGGGGCGAGGCATAAACTCGCTCCTATTCTTATCCGCCGATGTTAAAATTGGTGGCAGTGTGCTGCTGCCTCAGCAGATCGCGTGAGCCATGACGCAAAGCATGTTATGATTGGTTTCATAACTCGCACATGGCTCTTTTTATGGATAGTGAGGATCAATTAATATGCGTTACGGCCATTTTGATGACGCTAACCGCGAATATGTCATCACCAGACCGGATACTCCTTTACCCTGGTTGAATTACCTGGGGTGTGAGGCGTATTTCGGAATTATCTCCAATACTGCCGGTGGGTATTCTTTTTACCGCGATGCGCGTCTGCGCCGCTTAACCCGCTATCGTTATAATAACGTTCCAGGGGATACGGGCGGACGATATATCTATTTGCGGGATAATGCCAGCGGCGAATACTGGTCGCCTTCCTGGCAGCCCACCCGCAAAACTTTAGACGATTATAGCTGTCGTCACGGGATGGGATACACGACGATTTCCTCAACGTATCAGGGCATTGAAGCCAGCACCCGCTATTTTGTCCCGCTGGGTGAGAACCTGGAAATCTGGCAGCTAACCCTGACGAACCAGCGCGAGACCCCGGTTGATCTCTCGGCTTTTTCGCTGGTTGAGTTCAACCTGTGGGATGCCTACGATGACATGACCAATTTCCAGCGCAATTTTAGCATCGGTCAGGTCGAAATCGAAGACGACGTGATTTATCACAAGACGGAATACCGCGAACGCCGGGATCATTTTGCCTATTTTGCCTGCTCGGAAAAATTGGCGGGTTTTGATACTTCCCGCGATGCCTTCCTGGGCGCATATCGCGGTTTTGATACCCCCATTGCTGTCGAACAGGGGCAGTCGGCAAATTCAGAGGCGCACGGCTGGGCGCCGGTGGGTTCGCATCATGTTAAACTGGTGCTGCAACCCGGCGAAACCCGGCAGATTAATTTCCTGCTGGGCTACCAGGAAAACCCGCGCGACCAGAAGTTTGACCCGCCCGAATCGCAGACGGTCAACAAACGCACGGTCAAACCCATTATCGCCAAATATCTCCAGACCGCTGTGATTAACCAGGCATTTGAAGCGCTGAACGCGCATTGGGCCGGACTGTTGGGCGTGTATCAGGTCGAAACGCCCGATGAACACACCAACCGGATGGTCAATATTTGGAACGCTTACCAGTGCATGGTGACGTTTAATATGTCGCGTTCGGCGTCCGGGTATGAATCGGGTGTTGGTCGCGGCATGGGCTTCCGTGACTC
>DATALK010000559.1:0-12120 GCA_036261085.1 Phototrophicaceae bacterium
ATATTAAGCAGGCGGCGATTGCCTGCTTTGCGCTCGTACAGCCAACCTTCTTTTTCGGCTTTGGCGCGGGCCATACTATCCAGCAGGATTACACCAACGGCCTGGTGAAAACCGTCCCCCCATCCACCTAGCCCCTACAACGGGCGGCGCAGTTTTACCCGGCGGCGACGCAGTTGGAACCGTAGTCCCACCCGCCCGATCAGCGGCGCAGCGATAAACCCAGCGGGAGTCGCCGCTGGTTCAGGCGGCAGTTTGACGGCCTGCATCTGCTGGGTTTCGCTCGGCTTGGGCAGGCCAAACAGGTCAAATACACTGATTTCGCGGGTATCTATTTTCGCCAGTTTTTCGCGCGAAATCGGTTCGAGCGGCGTGACCGGCGTTGGGGCCGGGGTCGTCACTTCCGGGCTGATCACGCTCTCAGAAGTCGGGGTGGGTTCTCCCGGCGCAGCAACGGGTTCTTTTTCGATAATAACCACCGGCAGTTCTGGCACCATAACCGGCGCGACTGGCTCCGGTGGTGTTGGAAGCGGTTCGAGCGGCGGTGGCTCGCTAGCCGGTTTTTCCGGCGGTGCAAAACGCATCCATTCCCGCAGTTCCGATTGAGTAGGAGCTGGTGTCTCCAATGGTGTTTCGGTCACGGGGGGTAAGGTAATATTTGCTGAGGTTTGAAGACCCTGAGCAGTGGGCCGGTCATCGGTGAGAACTGGCACTTCATCAATCCGCGCCACAAAATCCGGCTCAGGCAATGATGCCGGAACCGAAACCGCTATCGAGGGCCGCGTATCTTCATCCGCGACGGGCGGTTCCACCAAAATAGAATTAACCACCGGCACAGCCGGAATCGTCGCGGCATTGGCCGCTTCCTGTTCAGCAATCACGGAAGGATGGCGGGGTTTATACCGTGCCCGCTGGGCGTAATCCGGCGCTGCCTGAAGCAGCGATTTGGCTTCGCGCGGCGGCTCACCGCCACTGCCCTGATTCAACTTACGCCAGAGCATCCGCAGGCTGTCCATCATGATCCCGTTTAACTGGCGGCGCAGGCTCAGTGTATTACGCACACCACCCAATACGCCTTTGGTATCATACGAGAACGTCCACTGGACTACCGTGCCTTCGGCGATCTCCTGCAACCGGATGCGGCCTCGATTTTCTTCAAACGGGACGCCATCCACAAAAATATATTCGTAGCCAAGTCCTTCATACCAGGCCGTCGTTTCGGCCACCTGATCGTGACCGGAGGTCGTTGTATAACGCCACCGGACACCGACACCCGTATGATTGGTATTGAGGAATGAAACGGTTTGGCAGTCAGTTTGCCAATTGGAATTGTTGGCAAGATTACTAATATACTGCCAGATGATTTCAGGCGATTTGGGAATAAGAATGCGGTGATCTAAAACGTTTTTCATACGCGCAAAATATAAACTGCTTTGAAGGGTTGCCCCAAGTTATGGTACACTAACCGATGATTGCATTGTACCATGACTAAGTTGGCGTGCCAAAACACAAAGGTTGACACTTGCTCAGTCCCATCACCACGCTGGGTTTTATCCTGGCGACTTTATTTGGCGCGGTGTTCCATCTCATCGTCGGCGGTGAAGCCCGGCGGTTGGCGCTGTTTCTCCTCTGCGGGTGGATTGGTTTTGGCCTGGGACACTTAGTCGGCGTGATGTTGGAAATTAATATTTTTAACATCGGCGTGCTGCACATTTTTACAGCAGGCGCGGGGGCGATTGTTGCCCTGATCTTATGTCATTTGTTAACCTCAAACCGTAAACCAAAACGGTCATCTGGTTAGGAATAAGTTTCATGACCCAAGCGAATCAACCGGTTTCTCCTGATGCGGTGGCGGCTGCCACCGAAAAAACCAGCCCGCCAATCGGCAAATATATTAAATGGGCCAGCGCGGGTCTGGGCGGGATCGTCGTTTTGTTGTTTGTTATTGGCCTGTTCCTGGCAATTTTTTCGCCAGCCGAAGTTACCGCCGCCCGCATCCAGATTATCCGCGACATTTTTATCATCATTATGGCGTTGGAATTCATTGTGATTATCCTGGCGCTGGCGGTGTTGATTTTGCAGGTCGCGCGATTAATCAACCTGCTGCAAAACGAAGTCAAACCCATTCTGGAAAACACGCAAGATACGGTCAACAGCGCGAAAGGCACGGTTGAATTTGTCAGCAGCAATGTCACCCGTCCGTTGATTCGTGCCGGGGGCTTTGTCGCTGGAACCAGCGTTTTTATTCGGGAATTAGGCGGTATCCGGCGCGCGGTGCGTCCCAACGGTAGAGGGAAAAGCGATGAGTAAGCAAGTTGAAGAGACGCTGGATACAGGTGCGTTTGTGGCTGGTCTGATGATTGGTCTGGCGGTGGGCGGCCTCACCGCATTGTTTAAGGCCCCCCAAAGTGGCAGACAAACCCGCGACCAGTTGACCCAAACGGGCGACACGCTGGTGAGCAAACTGGAAGCCGTTGTGCCCACCGACCCGATTGCCGAAGGGCTGGCGGAAGGCAAAGCCGCTGCCCGCCGCCGCCAATCCGAGTTAGGCTTGGGTAATTAATCCGCTTCCAGCAGCCAGAATGTGCCGCCTAAAGCTTCCAGCACATCCCCGGCCACGACGCTGCGGGTGCTGCCCCATCCGGTAGCCGCTTGCATCCCCGCAAGGCCGTGTAGATACGCGCCAACAACGGCGGCATCAAACGGCGTTAAGCCTTGTGCCAGTAATCCGGCAATCGCCCCGGCCAGCACATCCCCGGTTCCAGCAGTTGCCAGCGCATCGGTTTTAAACGGCAGCACGACCACCCGCCCACCGGGTTCAGCCACTAAAGTATGCGCGCCCTTCAGCAGCAGCACGACATTCCACTCAGCAGCCTTCTGTTTAGCCAACTCAAATCGCTGCGCCTGCACTTGACTGATTTCCAGCTTTGCCAGTCGCGCCATTTCGCCCGGATGGGGCGTGATGACAGTATTGGCAGGCAGCAGCGACCACCAGTTATCCACTTCACTAAGCAGATTCAACCCATCGGCGTCCAGCACCAGCGGCGGGAATTGAACTTCACCCGTTTGATTTTCAGCCGTTTTGGCAGCAGCACCAAACGAAAAACCGATGGCGCGTTTGGCCGGTTGCCCCTCAGCCGCTTTCTCGAATAACTTCAACAGCATGGCGCGGGTCGCGCTCTCTCGCCCCCACCCTGGCCCCAACAACAGTGCATTGTACCGGCCTAATTCCTCGCGGATCAGCGGCGCGGCGCCTTCGGCCAGCACCCCCAGATCATGCGGCAGCAGCAGCCAGGTCGGTTCCAGAATTTGCCCGCATAACGCCGCCACTACCGGCCCCGGCGCGCCCACTGTCACCAGACCAGCACCAATCCGGTAAGCGGCCTGTGCTGACAAACCCGCCGCGCCGACATAATTCACCGACCCGGCCACAATCAGCGCCTTGCCAAAGGTTCCCTTGTTAGAATTATTGGAACGTTCCGGCAGCAAAGCCCGTACCAGACCAGCATCGGCTAACACGGGCGCACCCGCTGGCATTTGCGGCAAATCTTCTGGCACGCCAATCGTGGCGACATGCAGTTCACCGACTAAACCCGCGCCCGGAAATCTGAGCAGTCCGGGCTTGGCCGCGATAAATGTCACGGTTTCATCTGCCGGAATAGTATTAGCATCTACCTCGCCTGTGTCGGACTCCAATCCGCTGGGGCAGTCCACCGCCACGACATAAGGCCGCACAAGTCGGGGAGAAGTCTCCGGCACAGTGGGAGTAATTACATACCCTTCCCCGTACCCTGGCAGCGACGTTTCATTGAGCGCCTGCCGCACACTTCGCAGCACTTTTCCCGCCTCGCCCTGAACCGGCAAATGCACACCGATTCCGAACAGCGCATCAATCACCACATCCGCGCTGGCGACCATATTCCGCAGTACGCGAAAACCCTTATCGTCGTCCGCCAGCGCCATAAATAATCCAGCCTCCTGAACCGCTTTAAAATTGGCATCTTTATCATCACGCGGCTTGAGCAGATAAAATCGCACCTGGGCTGAACTCTCTTGAGCGATAATCCGCCCCGCGACCAAACCATCGCCGCCGTTATTACCGGGACCAACCAACACCGTGACCCGCGCCTCCGGCTGGGGGCCAATCCGTTTGAGTACCAAGTGCGCCACTGTTCGGCCCGCGTTTTGCATCATCGTGTCATAGCTCAAACCTGCCGCGTCCGCCGCCGCTTCTACCGCGCGCATTTGTTCCACTGTCAGCACCCGTATCATGTTAACCGCTCCTTTTACTGTGCCACCTGATTGGGGTGAATTATACCTACCCGGAAACAAAAATCCGGCGTGCTGCCGGATTTTTGCTTAAACGCTAAACAGGCCAAGCTCAATGATCGCGTTTGACCATCATCTCGGCCAGATCAATCAGCGCGTTTTTCTCCGGTGAATCCGGCAGAATATCCAGGGCCGCTATCGCCGCATCCGACAGAATGCGCGCCTGATGATAGGCTTCCTCAATCGCATCGCCGCGCAACACCTTCTCGCGGATGAAAACCATCGGGTCCACCGCGATTTCCTCCGCAACCGCAACGCCCCCGTTGGTATGCCCATTCCCGGCATGGGCCACCGCAAAACCCCGTCCTTGCGCCACATCTATCCCGGCGGTTTTACCGAGTTTGGTCTCGTCCGCCACCAGATCGAGCACATCATCAATAATCTGGAAGGCCAGCCCAATATTAAAACCGTACTGCCCCAACGCTTCAACCACATCTTCGCTTGCGCGTGCCAGTTTGGCCCCCAGGCGCGCCGATGACCGGAACAGCGCGGCGGTCTTGCGGGCAATAATGTCATAATAAACCTGGCGCGAAAAGTTATTGTCTTTAACGGCTGCCGCTTGCAGGGTTTCGCCTTCAACCAGGGCCACCGTCGCCTCAGCCAGCACACTGTTGAGGTCTTGATATGGCCCCATCAATTCATACACTTTCGTAAACAGGTAATCTCCGGTTAACAAAGCAAAAGTGCGCCCCCAAATCGAATTTACCGAAGGCCGTCCACGCCGCACGACGCCATGATCGTTAATATCATCATGAACGACACTGGCCGTATGCACCAATTCAACGGCGGCGGCTACCGGAACCGCATAAGCCGTATCCGTACCTCCGCTGGCCGTGAAAGCCAGCATCAAAATGCGAGGACGAACCCGCTTACCACCGGCTTGCAAAATATGGCGACTGGCATCACGCAGCACCGTCACATCACTGTTAACCACATCAAACATTTGATCTTCTACCGCTTGCAGGGCGTCTTGGATGCTCATCAGGGGCGTCTACCTTTACAGCCTAGCCACAACAACGTTTGTTACTTTCAGAACAATCTAAATTTATTATACAAACGTGAGCAAAAAGAGTCAACGAAGGTTAACTTTTTTTACTCAACGTCTAATCCTGGTTAAAGCAGATGGGCGCCGGTGGAGGAAATCTGCGTACAGCGGGCAACACTGGCAATCCCGGCGTTATCGTAAACAGCCTTCATCGCTTGCGCGACCTTTCCAGCAGCGGCCTCGGTATCACACAGCGCGCACAACGTTGGCCCCGCCCCACTGATGACCAATCCCAACGCCCCGGCCCATTTGGCTGCTGCCCGAATTTCGGTCAACAACGGCATGAGATGCGCCCTGGCCGGTTCGATAACACTATCCAGTTCCATCGCTACCGCCAACGCTTCCAGATCAGACCGGTACAGCGCGTCTATCAGCCGCGCCACCGCCGCCGTTTGAGAAACCATCTGGCGCAGCGTGACCTCTTTGGGCAGCACCGCCCGCGCTGACGCGGTTGGCACCGCCACAGCGGGCGTCACCAGCGCGAGATACAGATTTTGGGGAATAGGAAGTTGGTAAATCTGTGCTGCCGCCGTGCCCATCACCAGCGTCACCCCACCAAACAAACACGGAGCTACATTATCGGCGTGATAACCGCTGACAGCCGCTTCGCCTTCCAGACAGGCGGGCAGCAAATCGGCAAATGTGAGCGGCGAACCATACAGACCATTCACCGCGACAGCCGCCGCCACCGCACTGGCCGCGCTGCTGCCCAGGCCGCTTGCCAGCGGCAAATCTTTGTAAATCGTGATGGCTGCTCCGCTTGAAACCCCCAAAAAATTGAGCGTTTCCTGGGCGGCAATACAGGCGGTATTTTTATGGGCTTCATAGGGCAGTCGGCCACCATCACCTTCAATCCGAATAATGACCGCGCCCGGCTCTTCTCGGTACTCGGCGCAGACAGTATCACCCGGTTCCTGTAATGCCAATCCTAGAATATCGAACCCAACGCCGAGGTTGGCAACGGTTGCGGGAGCGAATGCCTCTGCCCTGGTATTCCCAGCCATTCACTGTTATCCTTTACATGCTTTTTTCATATCACGGGTGAAATAAAATATGCACAGCATACTACAATGTATGGACTGCGGTCAACAATACCCAATTGACCGGATTATCTATGTTTGTGAAACTTGCGGCGGCCTGTTGGATGTCCATCATGATCTGGAAACCCTGCGCATCACCCGTGAGTTATTTGACGGGCGGTTAGGCAGTCTGGATGCCCCCTATAACAGCGGCGTCTGGCGCTACAAAGAACTGGTTTATCCCGACGTCAGCCCGGAACTCATTGTCAGCCGTCCCGAAGGCAACACCAACCTTTATCATTCGCCTACCCTGGCAAAATGGGCCGGTGTTCAAACCCTGTATTTAAAACATGAGGGTGAAAATCCCACTGGTTCGTTTAAAGATCGCGGCATGACCGGCGGCCTAACCCAGGCGCGGGTTTTGGGTGTCAAACGGGTGGCCTGCGCTTCGACGGGCAACACCTCGGCTTCGCTGGCTTCCTATGCGGCGCTGGCGGGTCTGGAAGGGATTGTCTTCTTCCAAAATAAACAAATCGCTCTCGGTAAACTCGCGCAGGCTGTTGCCTACGGCGCAACCTGTATCCAGGTCAATGCCGACTTTGACCGGAACATGAAACTCGTGCGCGAAGTCGCGGATAAACTCGGCATCTACGTTTTAAATTCGATCAATCCGTTCCGGCTGGAAGGCCAGAAGACGATTATGATTGAAGCCATCCAACAACTACGCTGGCGCGTGCCGGACTGGATTGTCTGCCCTGGTGGTAATCTGGGCAACAGCTCGGCCTTTGGTAAAGCGCTGCACGAACTCTACGAACTCGGCCTGATTGACCGCCTGCCCCGGTTAGCCATCATTCAGGCGGAAGGCGCGAATCCGCTCTATCGCAGTTTCCAGCAAGGTTTAGACAGCCTGGAACCGGTTCACGCGGAAACTATCGCTACCGCTATAAAAATCGGCAATCCCGTGAGTTACGTCAAAGCCAGACGCGCGCTGCGCTGGACCGATGGCGTCGTGGAACAAGTCAGCGATCAGGAAATTATGGACGCCAAAGCGATGATTGACCGGCAGGGCATTGGCTGCGAACCTGCTTCCGCCTGCTCCCTCGCCGGAACGCAAAAACTGGTCAGCCAGGGCATTATCCGCCCGAACGAAACAGTAGTGGGTATCCTCACGGGCCACATCTTAAAAGATGCCGAAGCCACCATGCAGTATCACAGCGAAATGCTGGACAACATCCAGGCCCATTATCCCAACCGGCTGCACCAGGCTGAACCAACGATTGAGGCTATCAGCGCGATTATCGAAGCGCAGCAGCCGGTGTTAAATCCCAGCTAACGCCTGATCCAGATCGGCCAGCACATCGTCAGTATCTTCGATGCCAATGGCAAACCGCACCAGATTATCTTTAATACCGAGGGACAGCCGTTCCTCGGTTGTTTTTTCATAGTAGCTCATCAGGGCGGGCTGCTCAATCAGGCTTTCAACCCCGCCCAGGCTCGGCGCGATATACGGAATCCGCAGCCGGTCAATAAACCGGGACGTTACTTTTAAATCGCCCGCCACTTCAAAACTGACCACCCCACCATAACCCTCCATCTGGGCGGCGGCAACGGTATGGTCGGGATGCGACGCCAACCCCGGATACCACACACGCTCAATCGCCGGATGCGCTTCCAGAAAATGGGCTACCGCCAATGCCGTGTGATTTTGCTGCTTCACCCGCACGGCCAGGGTCTTAACGCCCCGTTCCAGCAGATAGGCATTTTGTGGGTCAACGACCCCACCTAGCACCCCCCGCGCGTCCCGCAGTGCCTTGATGCGATCCGCCCGCCCCACCACCACGCCCGCCAGCAAATCATTATGGCCGGACAAATACTTGGTCGCGCTGTGCAGCACAAAGTCTATGCCCCACTCCAGCGGACGCTGGTTAATCGGTGTGGCAAAGGTGCTGTCAATTAACGTCAGTACTCGATATTTTTTACCAAGTTGGGCAATCCGTTCCAGATTAGCAATCCGCAGATAAGGATTGGTTGGACTTTCGGAAATGATAAACCGGGTTTTCTTGGGAATAATTGCGGCTTCCAGGGCGTCATAATCGCCCATCGGGACAACCGTCGTTTCAATGCCAAACCGTTGCAGGAACGTCAAACAGAATTGGCGCGTGCGGCGATAACAGTCGTCCGTCATAATGACGTGTCCGCCGCTGGACAGCACCGCCAGCAGCAGCGATGTGACCGCGTTCATGCCCGAAGCATATAAAACCGCGTCCTCGCCACCGTCCAGCGCAGCCAGTTTACGTTCCACTGCCGCGACGGTTGGATTACCATACCGCCCGTATTCTTCGCGGTCATCGCCGTCACCCCAGGTTTTCCGTTCCATAAAATCGGTTAATTCCTGGGTATCGTTAAAGGTATAGGTGGCCGTTTGGACAACCGGAGTCGTCAAGGCGTTGTAGGCTTTACGGCGCAGCGTCCCACCATGAACCGCACGGGTGCTGCTGCCGCGTGTTAACCGGGTCTGGGTTTTACCATTAGTGTGTGCCAGTATCTCTTGGGTCTCAACTCGTTCCTGTACCATAACCCCTGCTCCTCTCCAATAAAAAACCCGGATAGGCATCCGGGTGTTCTGACCTAACAAAAAAGACTTCGGTCTGAAGTCTTGGAGTCTTACCGGCACAAAAAGCCGATTTGCTCGCTCATCTCTCAGAAACACTTCTGCCGGACTTGGCACCTTCCCATGTACTGGGGGTTGCCGCGGTTTCACAGGGCCGTTCCCTCCACCGCTCTTTATGAGTTTTTTAGTTGTTGTCAGGTAGTGTAACACAAAGAGCGCCGCCGATCAATCATTTGGTTTCAATGATGAGAAAATCTTAATGGGAGTATAATGCAAATGGGGCGAAACAGTCTGGAGAGTTAGCAAAATTGAACCTGCGACTCAATGTAACCATTATGAGTGGGGTCGAAGATGGACAGCATTTAGACTATAGTGCTGACAATGGGGACGGCCAATTCGACGGCGACAAGTGGACGATCAGCATTGGCCGGCGAGAAGACCGGGACATCTGGCTGCGGCATGATATTTATGTCTCCCGCCAACATGCTTATCTCCACTGCCAGAACGATCTCTGGTCATTGGAAGACTGTGACAGCACCAACGGTACTTTCATTGAAGACAACAACAAAGACGAAGCCGTTGCCGGTACTATTGCCATCATGCCGGGGATTTTATTTCGTGTTGGCCGTACCTGGTTACGCATAGACCCGCTGGAGTAACCTATGTCAGCGATTACCCTGCGCGATATTCTCATTAACGCCCGCCAGGAAACCGTCCAGATGCGCCATTTCTATCTGGGCGTTGAGCATTTATTTATTGCCCTGCTGCAAATTCAGGGCGGCCTGACCACCAGTATTTTACAGGAATACGGCCTGACCCCCGAATATGTGATCGAAGCCATCCGCCGCAAAGCCAACCGAGGCAGCGCGCAGCGGTTGTGGGTCGGTATCCCCTATACCCCCCGTGCCGAATTGGTATTAGATATTGCCAAAGAATTTGCGCTGGAAGAAAAACGCGAAGAACCCAGCGAACGTGATTTATTGAGCGCGATTATTGCCGAGAGTGACAATCTACCCACCCGCGTTTTGATGGCTTTAGGGGTGGATTTAGGACGATTAGCGCAGGCAGCCCGTACTTATACCCCGGCGACGGAGGCGCAGCCGCCCGATATCGCCGTTATTTTTGGCCCGGACTTTGACCGGAACGAAACTATTGAGCGCGAACACCTGTTTATTCTGCGGCGCATGTTTGCCGCATATCCACGCATTCGGGTTGAACGCCGCCTGACCGGTTTCCGTAAAGCGCTGATTCTGGTTGTCACCCCGATTCAGGCGGACGAGCGCGAAGCCGCTTCCGTCGTCGCCAAAATTGATTTCACCGACAACATTCTGGATGAAGTCCAGCGCTACGAAACCCACATTAAAAGCGCCCTGCCCCTTCAGGCCGCCCGGTTAGAAGACCCCCCCACAGCACCAGAATCTTCCGAACTGGCAGGAATCAAATACACACTGGTCGCCAGTTCCGGCAGCACACCGCTGGACTTGCGGTTACGAGTGCAAACCGTCGGCGTTGATGACCTGGGAATGCTGCTCAAACGTGAGCTGTACGAGCGGTTCGGCAAAAACTGGTGGCAGCAAAACCGGCTCTTCCGGTTTCAAGTCTGGACGGAATATGATTGGCTGCTGCCGCCGATTCTGACATTGGATTTAATGGAAGACACTGAACCACCGCCCAACGTCTGCGTTTTGCGGATTCCGTTCAATCGCGCCCGCGTTAAAGACCGATTGGGCCGGTTGCAAACCGGGGATACGGTGGTGCTGGAAAATTTTGCCGTCCAGCGCGTTGACCAGTCGGCGAATCTACTCAAATTGGCAATCGGCTACGGCGGGGAAGCCGACAAACGCGCCTATCAGATTGATGTACGCGGCTTCGATTTTACCAAAACCAGCTTTTATCGCGGCGAAATTGTTGACCGATTGATTGGGCGCGTCTGGAAGACCCGCGCTGATGCACTGCTGGAAGCGGCCCGTGACCTGGAACCGGATTTTGACCTGCGGAACAAATGGCTGCTGGTGGGCCGTGAACGGATTTTAAACCCGCTGCTGGCTTATGAAGACCTGCTGGATCGCCACATCAGCGGCTCTCAGAGTAAAATTCATGGCGATTTGCATCTGGGGAATGTCTTAATCGGGCCAAGCGGCAGCATGTGGTTGATTGACTTCGGCCATACCCGCGACGGCCATGCCTTGTTTGATTGGGCCACTTTTGAAGTCAGTCTGCTGGGGGATGCGGTCATCCTGGGCCTGGAAGATAGCTGGAAAACCGCGCGGGAAATCCTGCAACTGATGATGGCTTTAAATGCCCAAGCGCTGCCTAATCAGCCCGATAACCCGCTGATCAAAGTCTTACAAACTGTCGTTGCCATTCGAGAAATTGTACACGACTGTTTAACGATCCCCGACCAGTGGGAGGAATATTACATCTCGCTGGCGCTGTGTGCCTTGCGCGCGATTATGTGGAAAACCATGTCGCGGGGCGGGCGGCGGCTCATGTTTTTGTTGGCGGGGCTGATGGCCCTGGAAGCCCGCAAACCCACCAGCGCGCCCGATGGCCTGACACCATCACCGGACGAACCGGACGCCACCGCCATTCCCAGCGCTTCGACGCCACGCACGGACGTTTTTCATAACTCCACGCCCGCCGAGCATCTCCCCAAAGGCAGCAGCAAATCGCAGCAGCGGCAAAAATCCTGGCCGCCGGATTTGCCGTCCGATGAAAAGTAGGGACACCCAGGCGTGTCCCTATCATTATTTACAGACAGCCCAGAATCGTCTCGGCATACTCGTTGGTGCTGATATACGAACCCCCGCGCGGCGCAATATCCGCCGTGCGCGCGCCGTTTGCCAGCGTCTTTTCTACCGCCTGCTCCACCGCCGCTGCTTCCGCTTCCAACCCCAGGCTGTAACGCAGCAGCATCGCCGCACTGAGGATTGTCCCCGTCGGGTTGGCTTTGCCCTGTCCAGCAATATCCGGCGCAGAACCGTGAATCGGCTCGTACAGCCCTAAAGTGCTTGCGCCCAAAGAAGCCGAAGGCAGCATCCCTAACGACCCCGCCAGCACGGAGGCTTCGTCGCTTAAAATGTCACCAAACATATTGCTGGCGACGATGACATCAAAAC
>DATALK010000212.1:0-3827 GCA_036261085.1 Phototrophicaceae bacterium
GGGGCAAAGGTGGCGGAAAGCCGCACTGATCTGATGCGGAAAGCCGCCGATAAATCCCCTGAGTGCCTGAGCCAGCCCGATTCAGTTACAGAAAAAGTCATTACCGTTGTCAGCTAAGGGCTGGCAATTCCTGAAAATAGCAAGGCTGGTCACCTGACCAGCCCCGCGCAAAGTCTATACAGTTATCATCTGGCAGGCGTTACGGACTGACTGCCGCCCGATTCAACCCGGCATCTAAAGCCCGAATTGTCACCTGGAATGTGCCTTCTGCTTGCGAACCGGTGGCAATCACCACGTAAACTTGTCCCGGCTGCAAAGCCTGAATGCCGGATGGTGGCGCTAACCGGCTGGCAACCTCCGGCGGGACTTCAAACTGTGCCGCTTGCCCGCTGCCAATGACGCCCGCCTCTCCGCTCAGACCCAGCGCGCCGCTTATATCCAGGGCCGCTTCGGTGGACGCATTCACAAAAACGACACTGTTGGCGCTGGTGTTCATGAACTTCAGCGGGAAGACCGTCAGCGTGGGGACATCGCCCGGCCCCAGATAGACCACGACCAGGACAATGCTGCCCGGATCAAAGGCCAGGGTGCTGAACAGCAGCGGTTGGGTGGTATTTCCGGTAGTGAACACCGACAGATTGGCCGCCGTCCCATCCAGGATATTAAAGGGGCCAGCGATGCTCCCGGTAGCGATATTGCCGCCAATCAGGAAGCCGTTGCCATACAGATCCAGGCTGGTATTCGGTATGCCCTGGAAGAAGAACATCCGCGTGACACTGCCCGCTGGCGCTGGTGTGGTAGCAATCGGGGTGAGTGTGGCGGTGGCCGATCCCGTCGCTGTCGCCGTTGCGGTCAGGGTCGGAATCACCGTTGGCGGAAAGGTGCTGGTGGCTGTTTCTGTCGGTATAACCACCGTTGGCGTTTGCTCCGGGGTTTCTTCAGGTGTTTCATCCGGGGTTTGCTCTGGTGTTTGGGTTAATGTGCTGGTTGGAATGGCCGTTGGTGGCTCGGTGGGGGTGCTGGTAGCGGTTTCGGTCAGCGTGGCCGTTGGGGTTTCCTGGGCGAGTACGACACTACCGGTACTCAACCCACCGGCTGCCAGGAGCAGCACCAGTCCTAAAAATAAGAGTTTACGCATGGTCTTACCTCCGTCTCACTTCACAACACGAGCGTTAAACCTCCAACCCCAAACCGTTGTTAGACCATAGGCGCTGCGCTGATAGAAGATCGTCAGAATTATCTTAAGATTCGATGAGGTGGCTGTTGGTGAAAGCCGTGGGGCTGGTCGTTTAACCAGCCCCAGCGTACTTATCCGTGTTGGTTTGGCGGCGCGCGGTTATGGGCCGGTGGTCAGCGTGTGTGTCAGCAGTTGCAGCGAACCATCGGCGGCGGCCCCGACAATTAAGCCGATATAGACAACGCCGGGCTGCGCATTTTGCACGGCTGGCCCCAGTACGGGATCGGTAGTGCCTGAGACCGCGATATAACCTGTGGCCTCGCCGGGAGCGATTTCAAAAGTCACCGATGCGCCCGGCGTCACCGGCCCAACGGTTTGTTCCACCGCCCCATTACGTGAGATCACCACATCAACGGGCGGCGCGTCCGCCAGATGCGCCACTACAACCCGGCTCTGCGTGGTGGGGGAGGTGTCAACCGGGATGAGCGCCAGCGCGGGGACGCCCCCTGGCGCCAGGTAAGCGACGGCAATCACAGCCCCGCCCGGCGGAGCCGAAACCGTGCTGGACAGCAGCGGCGTTGAATAATCGCTGCCGCTCTGGAACAGGGCCACCGAGGTGGGCATCCCGGTCAGGATGGTAAACGGCCCCACGTTGCCACTAGCAGCGACATTCGTGGCAACCAGAACCCCGTTGACAAAAACATCTACCGTCACCCCAGGAATGGCATGGATGAAGCCCAGCCGTGAGGGGCCAGTTCCCGGCACCGTCGCGGTCAGCGTTGGCGTCGCTGTTCCCGTCACCGTCGCGGTCTCGGTTATGGTGGCGGTGTTGGTCGCCGTTTCAGTAAGGGTCAAAGTGCCGGTGGGGGTGGGAGTGCTGGTGTTAGTGGCCGTCGGCGTATTAGTGGCCGTATCCGTGCTGGTCGGCGTGAAAGTATTGGTTGGTGTTCCCGTGTTGGTTGGCGTATCCGTCGGTGTATTGGTCGCCGTGTTTGTCGGTGTATCGGTGGGTGTGTTGGTTGCGGTGTTGGTGGGGGTATTGGTTGGCGTGTCAGTGGGCGTATTAGTCGGGGTGTCGGTGGGTGTTTCGGTGGGGGTCGCGGTTGCTTGTGCCAGAACACCCCCCCCGGTAGTTAGCCCCATTATCAACAATAATAGTCCCAAAATGAGCCATAGGTGTTTACGCATATTTCAGCCTCCTTTACTTGTCAGCGGGAATATCGGCCCAGACCTTTCAGACCGATTAAATGACAATAGAGGCGGCTATCATAGATTTTTGTAAGAAATACCTGAGAGCCAGATGAGTTAGTAAGTCTATAAGCTATAGATTATACGGATCGTTTATTAATATTAAAACCGGAAAGGTCGGGTGATAAATGATCTCAATGGCATTTCTTGTAAGGTTATACGTTATTTTTGAAATGACGAAGTTCCCCTTTTGTTTATGGTAAATTTAGACTTAGGTTGTTAATCAGGGTGTAAAATCTGCTGGCTAAGTATCTTTAGCCGCTGCCGGAAGGCTAACAACAGAAGCGTTTGAAAGGGGCTACCCTATTATTAACCAGTTGGCCGGAATACAGTTTTCCGGTGGCTGTCGCGGGATAAAGGCGCTGTCGCCACCCGCCTGGAAGTGACATAATGTTCAATGTTGTTGGAGCCAGGCGGTGATGTGTTTCTCAACTTCGTCGTAATTTTTCACCAGCATAAAATGATCGGCGGGCAGTTCGACAAACGTCGCCTGGGTTCCCAGGTGATCCGCATAGGTTCGCAGCAGGTCGCTCGGCATTCGTTCATCATTCTGTCCGGCCAGCACCAGAACCGGTAAGCCGGAGTCCTGAGCATTGGCCGAAGCGCCGGAAATCAGGATTAATCCGGCAAGGTCGTCGGTCAGTTCATCGGCCAGTTTGCTGGCCCCCACCGCGCCATTCGAAAGTCCCGCCAGGTAAATACGATTTACGCCGCGCCGGTGGAGATAAGCGATGGTGGCCCGCAGCGTGGTTTTCCCGGCGGCAGTCCACCAATACCCGCGCCAGTCAACTGATGGGCAGACCGTTATTCCGGCTGCCGCGCGGGCCGCCTGGGCAAAGAGCCAGCAGGGCATGGTGAAATTGCCGGTAAAACCGTGCAGAAAAATGATGCCGGTGTGGGTTGTGGGGTTATCCGGCTCAATGACAACGGCATCAAAAGCATCGGGCCGCTGCTGGTTGAGATACGTTCGCAGAAAGGGTGATGGCGCTGCTGGTTCCACTTTTGCCATTGCTTGATATTGGCGATACATCGCTTCCAGCAGCCCGTTTTGTTCGGTTGGGCTGATGCCGCCAATCAGCGCTAAGATGCGCGTTGAGAAGAGGGCCGTATCCTGTTCATCAAAGATGCAGTTCAAACCACACCGGTCACTTTGCTCCGGCAGGAGCAGCAGTTTAATTTGACCATCATGGGGTTGCAGCACCCGCATGGCAATAACAGCGATTATCAGCCCCAAGCCCAGCCACAGGATGGCGCGATATTTCCTGTATCCCCAACTGATACGCCAGCCGCCTACCGCCGCCGCGCTGGCTCCTACAAGGTATAAGGCTCCCGAAATCGTTATCGGGGTGCTGATGGTAAACCCAAGCAGCACCAGCACCGCTGCCAGCGGCCCGAGACTGAG
>DATALK010000586.1:0-10899 GCA_036261085.1 Phototrophicaceae bacterium
AGGTTCCGCCGCCGCTCTGCGCGCCGCGCAGGGTGGGCTGGAAGTGCTGCTGGTGGAAAAACGCCAGGAAATCGGCGTGCCAGTGCGCTGCGGCGAAGCCACCGATATTGAAACTACTCAGCAGTTTATCGCGCTGGACAAGCGCTGGATTCACCGCCAAATAAATAAATACGACATTTATAACACGGTGGGGGATTGTGTCACCGTGCCGCCCAGTTCCCCCACCATTATGCTGGATCGGAAAGTATTTGACGCGGCGCTGGCGCAAACCGCCGCCCAGGCGGGAGCCGATTTGCGCGTGAGCGCCACCGTCACCGCCTTGCTGCGGGATGACAACGGACACATCAACGGCGTCCGGTTAAAAAGTATGGGGCAGGTGCGCGAAATCCGGGCGCGGTTGGTGGTCGCCGCTGATGGCGTGGAATCGCAGGTGGCGCGCTGGGCCGGACTCAAAACGATACCCCCGCTGGCGGATTATTATGTCGGGATGCAATTCACCCTCACGGGCATGAAAGATCACCTGAATCCTGACCACTGCGAATATCATGTGGGGAACGAAACGCTGGCCCCCGGTGGCTACATCTGGGTGTTCCCTAAAGACGAAGATACGGCCAATGTCGGCCTGGTCATCGCAGCCAATCAGGCGCGCCTCACCAGCGCCCAGACCTGGCTGGAACGCTTCGTGGAGCAGCGCTATCCGCACGCGGGGATTCTCAGCGTGGTCACGGGTGGCATTCCCATCACCGGGGCCATCAAAAAAATGGTGACAGATGGGCTGGTCGTCGTCGGGGATGCGGCCCATCAGGCCGACCCGCTGACGGCGGGTGGCATCAGCCTGGGGATGCTCGGCGCGGAAATGGCAATGCAGGTCGCGGTTCCAGCCATCAAACGCGGTGATGTGTCCGCATCGGTGCTGCGCGATTACGAAGAACTGTGGCAGGAGCGTTTTGGCAAGATGCACGCCGCGCTGCTGGCCGTCCGCCGCATTTTAACCCGCATGGACGAAGCCGATTTCAACAAACTCATCGCCTTGGCGGGCCGCCTGCCGTTGGAAACGATGAGCCACGCGGAACTGGTTACGCAGCTTTTAAAAGCGCACCCAGCGCTGCTGCTGGAAGCCCGCACGCTGATTACCACCGGCCTACTGCTGAAATAAGTTGCCGCATATTTTTGTAGGGGCAGCCCGGTGTGGCTGCCCTGGTTGCGCCAGTCTGTCGCCCCCTACAGATTGGTGACGTGATAGCAAACCCGCGCCAGTTTACACCCCGCCAAACAAATCCAACAACCGTTCACCGCGCGGCGTCAGCCGGTAATAAACCCGTTTCCCGCTGCGCTGCGGTTCAACCAGTTTGGCGTCCTGCAAGCGGCTGAGATGCTGCGACACGGCCCCCGAAGTGATCTCCAGCAGCAGCGCCAGTTCGCTAGTGGTGCGCGGCATTCCCAGCCCTGTCAGCACCCGCGCTCGGCCCGTTCCCAGGGCAATTTCGAGCGATTGATCCGGTTCGGGCGCGGTCTGTTTCCACTGTCCCAGGCCGCGCGGCGCATAAACAATCATGGGCTGCCATTCCGGGACAATTTGCCACATCAGGGAAGTACAGGCAAATATGGCCGGAACAAAATGCAGGCCAGCGCCAGCGAGGGTGTGTTCCCGATCCCGACCCGGATGATGCGGCTTCATTAACTGAAGCTCGCCGGGACGATAAAGCAAACGCGGGTGAAGATCTTCAAACACCCCGTTCACCCCGGCTAAAGCTAACTGCCGCGCCCGATACAACACATCACCCTCTAGAATCCCACTGACATACGACCAATGATGGGCCAGGGTGCGCTGCCAATAGACCCGCAGTTCTTCCGCCAGACACAGCCGCATTTCGCGCGGATAAGTCAGAAAATCCTGGCGTATCTGCGAATCACCATCCAGGGTGATTAAAGTCTGAATATTGGCCTGGATCATATCATCCGGCAAAGCCAACATGCGCTGAATTTCATCTTCCAGAGTGAAGTGCGTCCCAGTTGGCGTTGGTGTTAGAAAGTCGGGGATGTAATAACGTCCGGGGATGAGCGCGCTCAGATACGGCAGTTCCAGCCCATGTAACGCCCGGTAGGATTCTTCGACCCAGCGCCGGTACGGGGCTTGTTTATCAGGTGTAATAAGGACTTCAAAACTCGCCGAGAGTTCGACCAGTGGACTATAAGCAAACCGTAAATTGAGTAAATCTTCCGGTGTGAGATGGATCGTAACAATCATACCCTGAGTTTCCTATAAGCTGTGAACCATCATAACCCTGAAAAGCCCGTTCTGCGATTCATTTAGCAAATTCTAAATCAATATACAGCGTTCGGGTTTGCCTTTATGCTGAAAAACGTGGATTGGGAGAGGAGTACTGTAATGATAGATGAACGCGAAATCCAATACCGGACGCAGTTCTATCGCCAAGACCTGCTGCGCGAAAAAGAACAACGACGGCTGCGGCGGTTGGCGTTAGCCAGTCGGCAGCCTCGAGTTATAGGACGGGGTTTTGATCTTTGGGGCAGGCTGAAATGGCCCTTCCGCCGGACAACACAAAAGACCGCTGCACCAGCGGTTATCGCTGACCGCTGCCAGCCCGAAGGCCGCCCAATTTAAAAATCAGGTGGGAGGGTGTTTGCCATCCCACCAGGAACATTCCCTTATCGGCTATGGCTTTGGTACGGAAGGCTCAGGACTGGCGGGGGTGCTGACCGCCCCTTCCGGTTTTGCCGACCCCTTGATCGCTTCTACCGTCACGCCGATGTCAACCACCGGATGCGGCAATTTAAATTCCGCAATGAGCTTTGATGCCTGGTAGAAATTGGCCGTTTCGTACCCGGCCTCCTGAAAAAGTTTCTGCCCCTCATCATAACTGCTAATCAGCGTTTTGACTTCACCCGCCTGGCGGGTAAAGAAAGATGTCACCTGTTTGGCTTCTTCAAAACCGGGTTTCCAGGTAATATCGCTGATTAAGCGACCACCGGGCTTGAGCAGTTTACAAATATTGGCCGCAATCCGAATGACTTCATCCGGCGCAAAATAGCCAAACAAACCTTCGGCAGACACAATATCCAGTTGTTCAGTCAGGACATCTGACAGGGGCACGACCCCCAGATCAACACCGCGCCATTCAATATTGGCTGGAATACGAAGATTTTTAGCGGCCCGCAACCGCTGCTGTTTGTCCTGAACCACCGAGGGCAAATCCACTTCAATGACATGAAGCTGCGGAAATTCCCGCGCCAGACGCAGGCCGCGCGGTGACAAACCAGAAGCAACTTCCGCCAGAATAAAGTCACCACTGCGTTGTTGCAGCACCCGGCGAATCAGATTCTCAAAAATCATAAACCGGGACGTCGGATAGTTGACAGGCGCTTCACTGGCCGCCAACCGCATGAGCAAGCGCGCCACAATGCGGCCCGACCAACGGCTCAACGCAATAGTATCCGGTGACGGGTATTTTTCCGCCCGGAACCCGGCCAGAATTTCCGCCCCCCGCTGGCCGCTGGAATGCCCTAACCCCAAAGAATCAGGGGTAGCCTGCGCGGTAGGTGATGATACTGGGGTTGATGCCGGATTACTTGGATTGTTCATAATGCTTTTTAGCCTCAATAATGACGGTGATATCAGTCAATGGGTGCGGCAGCTTAAATTCCTCAATGTGTTGTGAGGCATGATAAACATTCACGGTTTCATAGCCGGCGTCTAAAAAGAGTTTCTGCCCTTCGTCGTCGGTTTTAATAACCGTTTTGAACTCGCCTGCCTGTCGGCTGAAAAAACTGGAAACTTGTTTGGAATCGTCGCTGCCCGCTTTCCAGGTCACATCGCCAATCAGTTTGCCACCGGGTTTCAACAGCGCGTAAACGCCTTTAGCGATTTGTGTCACTTCTTCCGACGCAAAATAACCAAAGAGACCTTCCGCCACCATCACATCCGCCGGTTGGTTCTCAAGCACTTCCGCCAGCGGCGTGATCCCCAGATCAGCCGCACGCCACTCAATATTGGGCGGAATGTGGAGATTTTTAGCAACGCGCAGCCGTTGCTGTTTATCCTGAATCACCGAGGATAGGTCAATTTCAATAACTTTTATGTGGGGGAATTCCCGTGCCAACCGCAATCCGCGCGGTGACAAGCCGCAAGCAATTTCAACCAGCGTAAAACTACTACCATCAGTAGGTATTGCCCGCCGGATCAGCCCTTCAAAGACGAGAAAACGGGCCATTGGGAAATTAATAGGAAGTTCTGATCCCGCCAGTCGCATCAGCAACCGCGCCACGATTCGCCCTGACCACCGGCTGAGGGCCACAGTATCCGGTGACGGATATTTTTCCGCGCGGAAGCCCGCTAGAATTTCCGCGCCGCGCTGACCGCTGGAATGCCCTAATCCCAGTGAATCGGGGGTAGACTGCGCTGTCGGCGATGATGGTGTCGAATTGGGATTAGTTGGATTGTCCATGATAATTTTGGCCTCAACTAGTAGAGTCGTCAATTCACTCGACGGCTCTGCCTTTCTTTAGTGTTATAAACTTGATAAACCAGCCCCATTTATCGGTATGGCTTGCACAGGTTCGAGAATCAGCACGCTGGGCGATTACTTAATCTTTCGCTTTCTGCGCGGACACAAACAGCGAATAATCAACCATAGGTTGAGGCAGCTTCAGTTCACCGGCCATCAGCGAGGCCAGATGAACCATTACCATTTCGTACCCAGCGGTCAGCAGCAGTTGGCGCGCTGCTTCTTCATCTTTCACCTGGCACTGGTAAACGCCCGCCTGTTTGCTGAAGAAACTGGCAACCGAACGGATGCTATCCATTTTCTCTTTCCAGGGAATGCTGGCAATTAAATGCCCGCCTGGTTTCAGACAGTCCTTAATTCGGCCTCCCATCTTAGTCACCGCTTCCGGTGGAAAATAAGCAAACAATCCCTCGGCGGTGACAATATCCACCGTTTGTCCCCCTAAGATGTCCAGCAGCGGTGTTACCCCCAAATCACCCGCCCGCCATTCAATATTGGGCGGAATAGTCACGTTTTTTGCGCCCTGGAGTCGCTGTTGTTTGTCCTGAATGACACCGGGCAAATCCACTTCGATCACGCGCGCCTGGGGAAATTCACGCGCCAACCGCAGCCCGCGCGGCGACAAACCACAGGCGATTTCCACAATGATGGCCTTATCAACGACTGCCGGTAGCGCGCGCCGCACCAGGGTCTCAAAACATTCGGTGCGGGCAAAAACAAAATTCATTGGAGCATTATTTTGCAGCATCCGCATTAGCATTCGCACGATAATGCGGCCTGACCACCGGCTGAGGGCCAGGGTATCCGGCGAAGGGTATTTCTCCGCCCGGAACCCGGCCAGAATTTCCGCCCCCCGTTGGCCGGAAGTCTGTCCCAAGCCAAGTGAATCGGGGGTGGATCGTGCGGTAGGTGAAGATTGTGGCGGCAGAACGGGATCAGTCAGATTGTTCACAGTCCTTTTGCGCCTCGATGAAGAAAGATACATCAATCAACGGCAGAGGCAGCTTCAGTTCGTCGGCAAATTGTGATGCGCGATAGAGATTCACGGTTTTATAACCGGCGTCAAGCAAGGGCTTACGAGCATCGTCTTCCTGATTAACCATGCCTTTGAATTCGCCCGCCTGCCGGCTAAAAAAGCCCATAATCGCTCGAATTTGTTCGACGCCTTCGCGCCAGGGGATATCTGCAATAAATTTACCTCCTGGTTTGAGACTTCGCCAGATTCCTTTAGCCAAACTAGTAATTTCAGCCGGGGAAAAATACGGCAGCAGCCCTTCAGCCGACACGACATCCACCTGCCGCTCATTCAGCACCTCGGCCAGCGGCGTAATCGCCAAATCCGCTGCTATCCACTGAAGGTTGGCGGGAACCTGCACATTTTTCGCCTGTTGTAACCGCAGACGTTTATCCCGCACCACATCCGGCAAGTCAATTTCAATAACCTGAGCCTGGGGCAGCGCTTTTGCCAGCAGCAAGCCGCGCGGTGAGAGACCGCAGGCAATCTCCACAATGGTAGCATTTTCTGTTGTTGCCAAGGCACGCCGGGTTAACGCCTCAATCACTTTAAAACGGGCCGTTGTAAAGTTGGCTGGGGCGTCATTGGTCGCCATCCGCATCAGCATCCGAGCAATGATTCGGCCTGACCACCGGCTGAGAGCAATCGTTTCGGGGGTGGGATGTTTT
This sequence comes from Phototrophicaceae bacterium, assembly GCA_036261085.1. Lineage (GTDB taxonomy): Bacteria > Chloroflexota > Anaerolineae > Aggregatilineales > Phototrophicaceae > CFX2. Next base: position 6,210 of record DATALK010000586.1, read on the forward strand.
TCAGCGCGGAAACCGGCGAGGATTTCCGCTCCGCGCTGGCCGCTGGTTTTCCCCAAACCCAGCTTATCCGGGCTAGGTTGAGCGGTGGAGGTGCTGGACTGCGGTTCGGGGGATAATAACATAAACATGGCACATGGCCTTTCTCACACTGCAACGGACTGGAACAAACGGTGACTGCCAAAAGCGAACCTGAGAACTTCTGAAACCGGACATGCCGGACAATCTAACGTTCAGAATTAAACATTACTATTCTCATTAGAACCCGTAGTATTGTCTCTGTCAATTAAGGAATCATTGAGATTTAAAATGTTTCCAATGATTACCGGCACAAAAGCCTGATAACCAGCCCGGTGGCTCAAATTCGGAGAAGCGATTATAGGCAAAATGATGGCAGCTTAACTGACAAAAATCGGGCAGAAGGGCGAGAAATACCCCTGTCGCAGGCCGCTGGTTTGAGCTAAATTAAGGTGTAAATTCAGATTTACCGGTAATGATGATGCGACTCTTTTCCCGTTGGTTATGGCTTCCCGCTTTTTTCAGCCTGGCGCTCACGCTCATGCTGCTGGCCGCCGCCTGCGCTACCAGCCGCCCAACCACATCCGCCGCCCTCAATACCGAAAATATGACGGCGACAGCCTTTTGCATTTACCTGACCGATACCGGGGAAACTGTCGCGCTGTGGGAACTGTATGGTACACCCACGCCGCTGCCGGGGGTCACGCCGCCCACCCCGACGCCGCGCTTCCTGCCCATTTCCGGCGATGCCAAACGGGGAAAAGAAATTTTTCATGGAACGGCCAACTGCGCCACCTGTCATCGCGTCGACACCGAAGAAACTTTTGTGGGGCCATCGTTAAAAACCATCGCCAATCGCGCCGGTTACAAACGCCTCAACATGGACGCCAAAACCTACCTGTATAACGTCATAGTCAATCCCGATCTGAATATTATCCCGCTGACCAAACCCGGCATTATGCCGCGCACCTTTGAGAAGCAGTTAACGCAGCAGGACATCGCGGACATTATCGCCTATCTGCTAACGCTGAAGGCATAAGCGCACCGTTTTTTTAACCAAAGTTGAATGGGACAGATTGTAGGGGCGGGTTTCTAAACTTGCCCCTACGGAAAACACATCGCCGAATTTTTCAAAATTTGACCTTTTATGAACCTTAATAACCTGTTATAGTAGTTATCTTGGTAATCAACAGGAATAGCAACGATGGAGACCCCACAACGCTGCCCGGAATGTGGCGCGGATTGGACAAACGACGCAACCTGTCAGGATCATTTTCACCAGATGCTTTTTTGGGAAAATGAATACCCGGAAAAAACGTTAGCCGTTCATCACCTGCTGGTGCTGTGTTACCACCTGCAACATCCCAGCTTATATTCACCGGAGGGTTTAACCTATGCGCGGGGCCTGTTAGCGGATTTTGTAGTGCGCGGACAGACGCCGCAGCAGGTGCGCCGAGAAAAGCGGGAACAGGTTGCCTCCGACAAGCGAAATTTCAAAATCATCGGGACACCGGAAGCGCACGGTTTCTACACTTTCCCGGTAGTCTGGACAATGACCGCCGCTGATGTGGTCGCGGGCGGGGTGGAGGCCTACGATGGCAATATCAAAACCTGGGCGCGCTCAATTTACGAAGTGTTAACCGCCGGGGGCCATTAACCCCGCTTACGCCAGCAGTTTTTTCAGGTCGGCCACAATAGTTGCAATCTCGGAACCATAAGCATAGGTGCGAATCCAGCGGCCTTCCGTATCAAGCAGGAAATGCGAGGCGGTGTGGTCAACGGTGTAGTTTTCTTTCCGCAGGCCGCCCGCATTATTGAGTTCAAATATGCCGCCGTACTCCCCGATGATGCCGCGCACCGTTTCGCTATCGCTGGTCAGACCGTTAAATTCCGGGTCAAAGTTGTTCAAATACTGCCGGATGTGTTCCGGGGTATCCCGCGCGCCATCCACGCTGATCCAGACAAATTCAACCTCTTCGGCCTGCTCTTTTAACTGCGCTTTAATTTGTTTAAAGCGCGCCAGCGTAATCGGACACACATCCGGGCAGTGGGTGTAACCAAACGCCAGCACCACCAATTTACCTTTGAAATCGCTCAAGTGAACGGTTTCTCCGGCCTGGTTGGTTAGCGTAAAATCGGTCATGGCCTGGGGCGGACTAATCACGGTGATTTCCGACGTCCCAGCGGTGGCTTTCGGTGGCAGCGTGGCCGCTGGTTGCGCGGCACAGGCCGCTAACAACGCCACCAGCAGCAGCGGCGCAACAACACGCATTAGATGTTGAACCGAACGTAACATCGCTCACCCCTCACGGCGAACCACTTCACCAGATTGCAGATAAGTTTTGCCACAATCAGCGCAAACCGCTCGTTCGCCGTCAAAATGTAAGGTCAGGCCGCACTCGCACACCCAACCACGAATGCGCCCCGGCACACCCGCCACCAGCGCATAAGCTGGAATGTCTTTGGTCACTACCGCACCCGCCGCGATAAACGCCCATTCGTGGATGGTGACGCCGCAAACCACCGTCGCATTCGCGCCAATGCTCGCGCCATATTTCACGCGGGTGGTCAGGTAATCGGCGCTGGTGTTGCGGGGAAAGGCCGAACGCGGCGTTTTGACGTTGGTAAAAACCATGCTCGGCCCGCAGAAAACGTAATCTTCCAGGATGACGCCTTCATACAACGAAACGTTATTCTGAATTTTGACCCCATTGCCAATCGTCACCTGATTGGCAACAAACACATTCTGCCCCAACGAACAGTGCTGGCCGATGACCGCGCCGGGCATCACATGGCAGAAATGCCAGATTTTTGTCCCCGACCCCACCTGCGCGCCGTCATCCACATAAGCGGATTCATGTGCAAAATAATTCATTGTTTTCAGTCTCCAGTCTTTAGTCAAGAAACTAAAGACTGTTTATCGGCCCAGCGTCAACTTCGGATGTAGATTGGCGGTTTTCGGGTTGAGTTCCGCCGTGCGAATCCCATGAACCAGTTCAATGGAAGGCCGCGCGGCTTCGATGCCAAAGCCGTTGCCCGCCAACACCTGTTCGTAGACCCGTGTGTGCAGGTCGGTGAAACCTTCCGAAAATTCCATTTCCTGCCCATCCATTGTGATCGAACGAAACGCAAATTTCCCGGCCTCGCGGGTGGCAGCAGGTAAATCCTGCGCATCTACAGAGAGATACCAGCGCACCCGCGCCCGTTCCAGTTCCAGCAGCCCCGCCATTTTGTCCGGCTGCGAGAGATGCACTTCGCTGTGTTCCGCCCCGCCGAAGAGCCACAATACCAGATCAAAAAAGTGGATGCCGATGTTCATGGCTAACCCGCCGGATTTTTCCTCTTCGCCTTTCCAGGAGGTGTGATACCACTGGCCGCGCCGCGTGATATAGGTCAGCACCACATCCAGCTTAGAACCCGCCGGGCGGGCATCAAGCTGCTGTTTGAGTGCAATCAGGGTCGGCAGCAGGCGCAGTTGCAGCACGGTATAGACCTTGCGGCCCGTCTTGGCTTCCACTTCTTGCAGCGATTTCAAGTTCCACTCGTTGATGACCAACGGCTTTTCACAAATGGCGTCCGCGTCCACATGCAGCGCCATGCGGATATGGGTATCGTGCAGGAAATTCGGCGAACAAACGCTGACATATTCCACGCGCGGTTCAGAGTCCTGGTAACGCAGTTTTTCCAGATGGCGTTCAAAGCGTTCAAACGAGGTAAAAAACCGGGCCTCCGGGAAATAATTATCCAGCAGCCCTACCGAATCATGGGGATCAAGTGCCGCCGCCAGGGTATTGCCGGTATCCCGAATCGCTTTCAGATGCCGGGGCGCGACAAAACCCGCCGCCCCAACCAGTGCAAAGTGTTTCATCATTTTCTTCCTAAAAGATTTTGTGGTAGAGACACGCTGTCGCCACCTCACTAACCAGCTTTTACACAGCGAAAACCAACATTCGGGTCGGCCATCGCTGGATCAACGACAAACCGGTACGCCGAACGCACCTCGGCCACAACATATGAGCAGCAGGAACCGCCGCGTACCACCCGCAGGCCCGCGCCGGTGTCCAGGTCTTCCCGCCCATCAGCGGCATCATAGGGATACGGCGCGTACAGTGTACTCGTCCACTCCCAGACGTTGCCGCTCAAATCCAGAGCACCCACCCACGACCCGCCGCCCGGATGTGCGCCAACGGCGTCCGTTTGCCGCACGGTTTCGACCCAACTGGAAGCCGCGTTTTCGTTCACAAATTCGTTGCCCCAGGGATAGGTCAGCGAAGCGGGGCCACGCGCCGCATATTCCCACTCGGCTTCCGTCGGCAAGCGTCCGCCACGCGCTTCACAGTAGGCTTTCGCTTCATCCCAGGTCACGGTTTCACGCGGCTGATCGGGATCGGAAAAATACCCAGCGGAGCCATAGGCTTTGTTGGTGACTTCGGTTACATCTAACCAGAACGCTTGGGTAAAACACTGGGTATGGGCGGGTTCTTCGTCAGTTTCACCATCCGTACTGCCCATGACAAAACATCCCGGCGGCACGAGCGCCATCTGAACGCCGTCTATGTCGCGGAGGCGGGGCGCCCAAACAATCACCACCCGCGAAGTCGTGTTAAACAACCAGCCCGTTTGGCCGTCTGGCAAACGCACCTGATACCACAAATCCTCACCTGCGCCCGTTTGA
>DATALK010000593.1:0-2274 GCA_036261085.1 Phototrophicaceae bacterium
GCTGCAAGGCATCACCAGCAAACTGGACTATCTCAAAAGTTTAGGGGTAACGGCGCTGTGGATTGGCCCCATCTGGCGGCAGCGCGCCGACTTACAGACCTATCACGGCTACGGCATTCAAAATTTTTTCGATGTTGACCCGCGTTTTGGCACACGCCAGGATTTGCGCGATCTGGTAGACGCCGCCCACGAACGCGGGATTTACGTGCTGCTGGACATCATCTACAACCACAGCGGCAACAACTGGTTTTATGACCAGGATGGTCAGCCGGTGAACAGCCTGCCGTATCGCTTCCAGCCGCCGTATCCCTTCCATAGCTGGCGTTCGTTGGGCGGTCAGCCCATACCGACAATTGACAGTGTTGAAGATGGCGTGTGGCCGCGCGAATTTCAGAATCCCGACTGGTATACCCGCGCCGGACAGATTGTTCATTGGGATGCTGATAGTTGGGAAAACCCCCTGCACCCGGATGTCGAGTTCCGGCGCGGCGACTTTTTTGATCTGAAGGATTTTAACCTGGGGCGCGATGATGTCTTGTGCGCGCTCATCAAAGTCTACCAGTATTGGATTGCCTTGAGCGACTGCGACGGCTTCCGCATTGATACCGTCAAACACATCACCTGGGAAGCGTCGAAAGATTTTTGCACCGCGATCCACGAATTTGCGGAGAGCATCGGCAAAGACAACTTTCTGCTGCTGGGGGAAGTCACCGGCGGTGAGTATATGGCGCGCAGCTACGTGGAAATTTTTGGCCGGAACCTGGATGTGGTGCTGGATATTGGTGAAGCCAAAACACTGCTGACCAATATGACCAAAGGTTTTGGCCGCCCCCTCGATTTTTTCAACCAGTTCCATTCGACGGATATTCTCGGCGGCCATCGTGAAACCGGGCGGTATCATGTTTCTATCCTGGATGACCACGATATGGTGGGTAATCCCAAACGCCGCTTTGCCGCTGGCGCGACGGGCGTTCCGCATTGTTATGAGCAGGTGGCCCATGCGGTGGGCACAATGCTGACCACGCTTGGCATCCCCTGCATTTATTATGGCACGGAACAGGCGCTGGATGGTTCGCAAGATCGGCACGATTTCAGCCTTGAACCGCATCTCAATTTTGAAGACCGTTATATCCGCGAGGTGATGTTTGGCGGCGTCTTTGGCGCGTTTGGCACCAGCGGTTGCCACTTTTTTAATCCCAACCATCCGTCCTATCTGCGAATTGCCGCGATTGCCGAAGTGCGCAATCGGCAAGATAAAGTCGGTCTGGCGCTGCGCCGGGGTCGACAGTTCTTGCGTGATACGGCGGTGGATGGTCGTCCCTTTGCCGTGCCGGGGGCGGGGGAATTAACTGCCTGGTCACGGCTGATGTTTGATACCGAAGTCGTGGTGGCGTTGAACACACACGGCCTGGAACCCCGCGCCGCGTATGTGACGGTGGATGGCGTTCTCAACCCGCCGCGAAAACTGCTGCGCGTGTTTTACCGGGGCGATTGGCCGGAGCGGGATTTGCGCACGCCGCCGACGAACGAGTGTCTGACGGTGGAAGCGGTGCAGGGGCGCGCGGCGGTGCGCGTGGAACTGCCGCCAGCGGGCATGATGATTTTGGCTTAAGGCTATTCCAGAAAGATAAATCTGCAAGACTATACGCGCATAGGCGCCATCCGAACAACCCATTTGGCTCAACCGGGCAGACGTTCAAAGCGTGGTTCGAGTTGAGCCATCTGTTGCTGTGTGAGCCTCACCCCCGGGTAATAAATCTTCCGCAGCCAATGCACCTGGGGAGGTCGTCCGCGGAAAGTCATGGTCTGTGCAAAGCGCAACATGGTCTGACACGAGTCCAACAAACGGCCATTCCAGTGCTGTTCCAGCACGCGCCAAACCCGTTCAATCGGGTTGTACTGGCTGTGATAAGGCGGATAATACGCCAATTCAACCGTAACTTGAGCCTGATCCACAAACACCATCCAACCCCGGCACTTCCTGCACTAACGTTGCCCCGTATCGCTGCGACAGACACCCGGCGGCGATCACCAGTTGATGGTTGTGTTTGTCGGCCACCAACTCGCGCAGCGCGTTCATGGATTCCTGTTTGGCGCGTCAATAAAGCCGCAGATGTTGACGATCAGCACTTCGGCCTCACGCGCGCTGCCCACGCCGTGCAGCCCATTCTGGCTTAACACCTGGGCGATACTTTCCGAGTCAACGGTATTTTTGGAACAGCCGAGGCTGAGGAGATAGTAGTGATTTTTGCGCGAGGCCATGCTGCCTTTTAC
>DATALK010000600.1:0-1786 GCA_036261085.1 Phototrophicaceae bacterium
AGGTTCAATAACGCGGCAATCGGCTGGATAAGCGGTTCGGTAGTCGGCTGATGCAGCACCGCGATACCGTAGCCAAGATAGAGCAGCGGAACGACCACCAATCCGGCGCGCGTTAAGCCTGGCGCAAACCGGCGCAGCGGACGAACGATCAACCGGCTGAGATAATTATCGGGAAACGGCCAATCGGCAGCCAGGGTGCGCGACGCAAAAATGCCGCTGAGGACACAGGTCGCGGCAATCGCCGTCGAAAAATAACTATCTCCTCCACCCCACGTCCCGGAGGCCGCACCGTTTAAGCCAACGGCCAGCACAAACCAGAGCGTGTAAAGCGAAAGCCGGTCAAAATACAATTCGTAGACGGCCAGCAGCGCCGCCGGGATAATCAGAAAGCCGTGCAGCGAAAACCACAGCCGGAATAACCCAACCGACTGCTCAATCTTTAATTCATTGACGTTCGCCAGAATCGCCTGCCGCCACCATTCGCCATTGGTGGCCCAGGTCATCCAGACAAAAATCACCACGCCGACCACCGCCGCAAAAGCGCCCCACACCAGCGCGCGCCGAGGATTGCGAATCAGCAAAAAGAGGGCGACGGCTACAGCGGTGACAGCGGCCAGTTGTTTGGTGTAACCGGCGGCAATGACCAGCAGCAGTCCAGCGGCAATCGTCCGGCGGCGGCGCGGCGTGTCTTCGATTTCGTTAGCGTAAGCCAGCACCACCACCGCCAGCGCCTCAAACATCACCATGCTGGCGTGCTGGCGGAATAAAGGCCCAATATGATAAACGGTATTGGAAGCCAGATAGGCCAATCCCGCCATGATGGCAATAAGCCGCTGCCCCTGGCCCCGGCGGTGCTGGCCGTCACGGTACACCGCGTAGGCAATCGCTCCCGCTGTCACCAGCGTTCCCAGGAAACCCAACAGCCGCCCATACCAGTAGGCGGGGCCAAAAATTCGCGCCAATGGCGCGGCCAGCACATGGAATAACGGCGGATAGTTGCTAGAATAAAAGGGGTAAATTTCCGTGTCCCGGTACGGCCACTGGCCCTGACTGAACAGGATGGTGTCTACCAGTTCAAAGCCTTCACCCTGATCGTAGTCAAAGGGAAACTGCGTCAGGTTGACGGCGTAGGCGGCGTAAACGATGAAATACCCGACCAGCAGCAGGAGCGCCGCTGCCAACAATAGCCGATTCAGGTTCAACAACCGGGGTGTAGGATTCGCAACCATGTTTTAAGCAGGCCTGTTTCCGAGGGGTATCAAGGTGAGGCCCAGCAAGGCCGCCACGACACATAAGCCGAGGGCCAACTGCTGCGCGGGGCCAATGCCGCCTTCGCGGCCAACGTCGAGAAGATCAATACCCAGGATGCCGATAAAGCCCAGCACCCCGCCGACGAGTAAAATGAGTCCTAAATGTCTTTTGGTGAAGGTGAAGTTTTGGTTGAACATGGGATGAGAGTATAACACAAGCGCCTTGAAACTTGTGGGGTTATTCTTGCGTATAGGACAACATACGGGTCAAATTAGAGGGTGGATAAGGTGAATATCCACGATGATAAACGAGGATTGTTTGATGAGCGACAACCAACAGCAGCCTGAAGATGAGCGCGAGCGCTTTTCCCGCCTGGCAAAAGCCACGCAGGAAAATGATGTGGTGCGAGAATACGAAGAACGCTATTACGAGCCACGCAAGCCCAAAGCCAAACCGCGCAGCTACAGCACCATGAACCTGACCGATGAAGAACGCCAGTGGGCGGCTGTCGCCCATGCCAGCATTTGGCTGACGC
>DATALK010000601.1:0-22239 GCA_036261085.1 Phototrophicaceae bacterium
CCGTGCTGTAACGGTATACCGCCGCCGCTTCGGACGTAAAACCGGTGATGGTCAGCGGGCTGCGCAGAGCGCCGCCGGTTTTGTTAATAATCACAACTGTCAGCGCGCCGTCCCCGCGCAAAGCCGCGTAAACGGCTAACTGTCCGTGATCGGCGCTGGTGGCCCGCACACTGGTTTCCCCGAACGCACCGCCCGCCCCATCGTAATTGCGATAGATGCGAAAAGCATAGGCTGCCGGTTGATCCGGTTCCGGCAATTTCTTTCCCAAAAGTTAACACCAGCACGGTTCGCCCTTAAATGGCCTCGTTTACGCTATGTGCCGTTTGCGGGAAGATGGGTTGGTGGCGGGGTGTGCCGCTGCGTGGTATATCTGTCGCGCGCCAAAAGTTCGGGAGCTGCCCTATGAATCTTCAACTGACCGGTAACATCAATCCGTTGCAATTTCAGCGTCATCTGGAAATCCCGTTTACTGTGCCGCCCGATCTGGCCTACCTGACCATCAACTTTGAGTACACGCCAGCGGAGACCGATGGTTTTAACAACCTGCTGACGCTGACGATCTTTGACCCCACCGGCTGGCGGGGAGAAGGCCATCGCCATGCGCCGCGCCAGCAAATCAACCTGAGCGCGGCGCAGGCCACACCGGGCTACCTGCCGGGGGCGCTGCCTCCCGGCCACTGGCTGCTGGTGATTAATACCCATATGGTTTTGGAACCCATCACCTATCACCTGACCATTCTGGAAGCCGCTGGGGATACCGAAGGAACAGCCCCGGTCTGGAAATCGCGCCGAATGACGCCGCCCGGCCCCGGTTGGTATCGTGGTGATTTGCACGCCCACACGATCCATTCCGACGGCCATTGGGCGGTGCCGGATTTGGTAGACTATGCCCGCGCCGCGGGGTTGGATTTTGTCACCCTCAGCGATCACAACACCATCGCCGGGCTGGCGCAGTTGGACAGCCTGAGCAGTAACGGTCTCCTGACGTTGGGCGGCGTAGAACTGACCACCTTTTTCGGCCACGCGCTGGTTTTGGGCCTGCGCCACATGGTGGATTGGCGTGTGCGTCCCGGCCAGCGTTCCATGTCCGCGATTTGTAACGAGGTGACGGCGGCGGGTGGCACATTTATTATTGCGCACCCGCATTCGCTCGGTAATCCCCTCTGTACCGGCTGCGATTGGCAGTATGCCGATATGCAGCCCGGCCCGGCGCGTTTGGTCGAAATCTGGAATGGTTATTGGGACGCTCCCGGCGACCAGAATGAAAAGGGCGTGCAGCAGTGGTATCACTGGCTCAACGACGGCTGGCGCATGATCGCCACCGCTGGCAGCGACATTCACGAATCCCCACAGATTGCTGCCAGTTATGGCCGCAATGTGGTTTATGCCCCGGAACGCACCGAACGCGCCATTCTGGACGCCATCCGGCAGGGGCGGTTGTATCTCAGCCAGGGGCCGCACCTGGAACTTTCCGGCAGCACGCCGGACGGCCAGCGGGCGGTCATGGGCGAAACGTTGGTTGGGCATGGGGCAGAATTAACCGCTGTCTGGTCGGACGCCCCGGCTGATAGTCGCGTGTGCTGGATTATTGACGGTGAACCTCAGCCCGCCATGTTTTGTGATTCGGCGGGTGACATTCATCTGACGCGGGAACAAATTCATTGGGCGGTGGTCGAAATGCGCGCCGCCGATAATCAACTGCTCGCTATCACCAATCCCATTTTTATCGGCGAGAACTGGCGCTAAAATCAAAGTATGTACTGTGATTGCTAGTCCGTAAAATTGCGCCTTTTTGACCCCACCCTCACCTCCCCTCAGGGGACATCCGTCCCCATTCGGGTCGCCCGAATTCGGGGAGGGCCTTCAAGACGGTGTTTTCTGGCCCCTCTCCCTCGAATTCGGGGGAGAGGGGTTGGGGTGAGGGGGTCGAATGGGTAACGAGCAATTAGGGTAAGCGTGTTTATTTCAATCCTAAAGTAGGAGTCTTATGAAACGCGGCGTGGATTACATCGGCGTGGGTGTGGGCGCGATTATTGTTAACGAGTCGGGCCAGGTGTTCCTGGCGCGGCGCGGGCCGCAGGCCAAAAACGAACGCGGTCTGTGGGAGTTCCCCGGCGGCGGGGTCGAATTTGGCGAAACCTTAGCCGCCGCCCTCCAGCGCGAAATTTTTGAAGAGTATGGCATTCAAATCATGGTTGGTGATTTGCTCGACGTGGTAGATCACATTCTCCCGGACGAAGGCCAGCATTGGGTGTCACCGACGTTTATTTGCCGTATCGAAAGCGGCGCACCGGTGATCCGCGAACCCGGCAAATGTACCGAAATTGGCTGGTTCGATCCCCACACTATGCCAGCCGATTTAACCCAAATCACCCGCGAGAACCTGCATCACTATCTGCACCGGCTTGATATGAAACCGTAGGTAAGTCAATGGCAATTTCTGAAATCCTTATATTGCTTCTTGTATTCGGCGGCGTTTTTGCCCTTCAACTCCTGATGTTTGCCTGGCGTGATAAAAGTGATGCGGCGGATGCCCGGAAGCAGCAGGCGGTTGAAGACCATCGAGATGAAGTCATCGCCCGTGAACAGGCGTTGTTGGTCTTAGAAAATTGGGGGCCTTTATCGTACCATCTGTTTATTCCCGGCCAGCGTGAACCCCAATGGCCGAACTGGAAGAAGGGCGTCCTGCTCGTCACCCCCACCCGCTTTGTCCTTTACCCCACCACGTTTGACCACGAAATCTTTTCCTTTGCTTACGATCAACTGCGCTGGATTGGTCTGGCCCACAAAGAACACACGCGCTTTTATGAAGATCAGGTCTGGTTTCATGTCGAAAAAGCGGGTCATTGGTCGGTTTTAAAGACTTCGAGTCTGGGCAACGAGAATCTGCTGAAACTGCGCAAACTGCTGAACAGCATGGGGATTGCCGAACGGGTGGGTTTGCATCGCCGTCGTGGCCGCCGTGACCTGCACTACGGCCCAGTGCGCGTCGTTCCCGCTACCCAGGACATTCACGGTGCGTGGACACTGGCCGAACCGGTCAGCTTGTTTTTGATTCGCCCGCGTTTCCTGTTGATTCTGGACGGCCAGCGCGTGCTGCGTGAACTGGCGTTGGAACAGATTCAGCAGGTAGCGGCGGTGCGCCGTCTGGACGCCCCTAAAGCCGATGGGCTGGTCTCTTTCCGCGCCGAAGAAGAACGGTTTAACTTTGCCCTGAAGGACTATGAAGCCTTCGCCCAAATCCTGGCTGAAGCCGTTCACAGTCGTCTGGAAGAAGCGTTGGAGCAGAAGCAGAAAAAGTCCGACGATTGGGACGACGGCGATTTTGATGAGTCCGACCCCGGCACTCTCGCCCGGTAAAGCCCCAGAGTTTGGGGATACTGTTACTGCTAACTAGACGGAAGATAATAACCAGAACAACCCATTTTGATTGGTTATTATGAATTTCAATAATGATGTTTCAGCTTTAAATCTGGCATGTGTAATTCCTGCTCTCTTTATTATTACGTTGATTGTTGGTGATATCTGGGGGAGGTATTACCCCAAATTTCTTGCGGCTCGTATCACCGAACTTTCTCATACAGACAAAGTGTTGTTTGTTATGAAATGCGACCAAAAGGACGTAAAACATCGAGAACTAAGCGAAACTTGTGCGGGGCGTCTTGATCATCTTGGTGAAAATGAATATTGGTTGGGTAGATGCACCCTGGTAGCCACATCTACCCGTTTTATTGTCTACGTGCCATTTCGGAAGTTATTCTCGTTTACCCTCGATCAAATTCAATGGCTAATACCCCCGTTTATGATTTGGTTTTCGGCAGTACTGCATGTCGAAACCGAAGATAGTTGGTATGTTTTCCAAATGAGTTTTGTCAATATCGATCCGTTAGTGTCTTTGCTAAAGCGGCATGGTGCGGCGAATAAAATAGCTGGCTTCTACCGTCACATAGGCCCCTACCGATATGGTACTGACCCGTTGGTATTAAATCTAAAACGACATGGCTCAACGAATAAAAAAATAGACACTTATCAGTGTCACCAGCGTTCCTACCAATATTCCGATGTATTAACAGCTTATCCCGCTACTCAATACCTTCAAAATACATGGCTGTTGGCTGACCCCGTTAATCTATATCTGATGCCCCGTTTTCTAATCATCTTAAAACAAGCGCGTGTCATGCGAAAAATCCCATTGAAAGCTATCCACCAAGTTGCAGTTAAACGGCGGTTGGATACCAGGAATGGTCAGGGCTTGGTATTTTTCAATGCTGAAAACGAAACATTCGTTTTTGCCCTAAAAGAGTATAAAAACTTCGCCCATATTCTGGCTGAGGCAACACAAAGTCGCTACGAAGAATTATTGGCATAGAAGCAGAAAAAATCCGACGCTTGGGACGACGGCGATTTTGATGAGTCCGACCCCGGCTCACTCTCCCGGTAAAGCCCCACATTTGGGGGACAGGGCCGTTACCAGGCCGCCGATAATGAACACAAAGTTATATTGTCTGGTGGTCGTTATGGATTCGTTTGCCTTTACTCCACTGCCCCTGCTGGTTTCTTATCTGCTTCTGGTGTTGATCGCATTTCTGGCGGTTGATCTGCTGGCTCGGTGGCGGCGGAGACACCGCCAATTAAACGCTGGGCGGTTTGCCGAACTCACCCGCGACCAGCAGCCGCTCATGGTTTTGTATCCGCGTATCGTCGGCAAAATGTGCCTGGGACGGTTGGTGCATCCCGGCCAGCTCCCGCCCCGCTGGCGGCGCTGCGCTTTGGTCGTGACTCCAGCGCGGTTTACGGCCTATGCGCCCGCTCTCCATCATGAAATTTTTACTTTCACCCCCGATGAACTCCAATGGGTGGCGGTCCCGGATGAAGTTGATCGTTACTACACCACCTTCTGGTTGCATATTGAACGCAATCGTGAGTGGTTTGTGCTGGAACTCCGGCTTTACAAAAATGTGAACAGTTTGCTGATGCGCGCCGTCAAACAATTTGCTGACTCTGCTGAGGTCGGCGCGGAGCGCTGGCGGCGGCGTGATCTGCATTATGGCCCCGTCCGCGCCGAACCCGCCGCGCAGGATATTCACGGCGAATGGGTGTTAGACGAACCCGTTAGCCTGTACCTGATGCCGCGCTTTCTGGTTGTGCTGCGTGAGGGGATAGTTTTACGCAAAATTCCGCTGGCCGTTGTGCAGGAAATTACCGCGCTGCGGCGGCTGGATGAGCCATCGGCTTCCGGTCTGGTGCGGTTTCGCGCTGAGGAAGAAACTTTGGCTTTTGCCCTCGACCACTACGAAGACTTCGCGCACATCCTGGCCGAAGCCACCCACCACCACTTGGAAGAAGCGTTGGCGCAGAAGCAGAAAAAGTCCGACGATTGGGACGAGCGCGACGATGAATCGCCGCGCCCGCTGGCTCTAACATAACTTCAACACGCCCTTTTTATACTAAGTCCATGACTGTGGGTTTGAATAACACCCTATCCCTCTCCATCGAATGGAGAGGGGCCAGGGGGTGAGGTTGGTTTTTACCGGAGCAGCATCATGGACAGAGTCAAAGCCTTCTTAGCGCTGTTGAAAACGGCCTTCGACGAATGGAACAAAGATAACGCGCCCCGGTTAGCGGCGGCGCTGTCGTATTACACCATCTTTTCGATTGCCCCGCTGCTGATTGTGGTGGTGGCGATTGCCGGTGCTGTCTGGGGGCCGGAGGCCGTGCAGGGCCGCCTGGATGAGCAGATTCAGGGCATGATCGGCGCGCAGGGCGCTGATCTCGTGCAGCAGATGGTGCAGAATGCGCGCCATCCGGCTGACAATCTGATTGCAACGCTCATCGGTTTGGCGACGCTGCTGCTGGGTGCGGCTGGTCTGTTTGTCCAGCTCAAAGGTGCATTGAATACCGTCTGGGAGGTTCAACCGCCGCCGCAGGGGATTTGGGGAACCATCAAAACCCAGCTGCTCTCATTTACAATGGTGTTAGGTGTCGGTTTCTTGCTGCTGGTCTCGCTGGTGATTAGCGCCGTGATTGCTGCCCTCAGTAATTTTATCAACGGCATGATTGGCAATGTCGAATTTGTCCTGCAACTGCTGAATTTTGCCATCTCCTTTAGTTTTATCACCCTGCTGTTTGCGCTGATTTACAAGTTTCTGCCGGACATCAAAATTGAATGGCGCGATGTGTGGATTGGCGCGGCCTTTACTTCGCTGCTGTTTACTATCGGCAAGACCCTGATCGGTCTGTACCTGGGCAACAGCGGCGTGACTTCGACCTATGGTGCGGCGGGATCGCTGGTGATTGTGCTGCTGTGGGTCTATTATTCGGCGCAGATTTTGCTGTTTGGCGCGGAGTTCACCCAGGTCTACGCCCGGAAGTACGGCTCAAACCCGCAGTTGTCTGCTCAACCCGAAGTCGAAACCTCTGCCGCTGCCGTTCCGGTGATGAAACCGGCGGCGCATCCCGGCTATCCGCTGCCGTATGAAGATGAAACCCCGCCATCGCCCGCCGAAAATCGTGCCGTTGCGCTGCCGCTGATTGCTGTCGAGGCACAAACGGCTGCCGAATCGCATCCGACGCTCGACACCACCCGCTACCGGCTGTCGCAGCGTATTTTTGCCGCCGCGAGTCTGCTGGCGACTTTTTTGAGTTTTATCGCTGGGCGACTGTTCCGTTCCCGCCGCAGTGACCGCCTGGTCTGATGTGGTTTTTCCCCGACTGACTTCTGTAGGGGCGAGGCCATGCCTCGCCCACCCTTGTTTTACCCAGACTCCCGTTCATCGTACCGGAGCTGTGCGGTTCCTATCGCCCGGACATGCGTTTCCGCCCAGTCCAGAATCGCCCGCAGCGGCTCGGCCAGCGTTTGCCCTAACGGCGTCAGCGCGTATTCCACGCGCGGCGGTACTTCTGCGTAGACCGTTCGTGTCACTAATCCATCCCGTTCCAAATTGCGCAGCGTTTGGGTCAGCATCTTCTGCGAAATCCCATTAATACGGTGTTGCAGTTCGGAAAACCGCATGGTTTTAGCTTCGAGCAGACCGATCACCAGCGGCGTCCACTTATCCACGATATGATCCAGAATTTGCCGTGTGGGGCAGGTTGCGCTGTACACATTGCCCCGAAATTCAATCGTTTCCATCTGGTAACTACCCCACTTTAAAGTGCCTGCTTACTTTAATTCAGTAAATCACTTATAGTAACTATTGTCAATTGGTCTTCATTGAAGGAGTATGTGATGTCGAAAAATATGCGTTTGCTGGTCAGTGGGGCGTCCGGTCATCTGGGCCAGCGCGTGCTTGAACTGTTACTTCAGGGGGAGCCGCGCCAGCTTGTGGCTGCCACGCGCACCCCGGAAAAACTGGCGCATTTTAAAGCGCAAGGGGTTGAAATCCGTTTTGCGGATTTTAACGACCCCGCCTCGCTTGACTTGGCGTTTGCCGGGATAAATCGGTTCCTCCTGATTAGTACGGATGCCCTGGATGGGGCGGGGACGCGCTTAAAACAGCATCGGGCTGCGGTTCAGGCTGCGGAACGTGCCGGTGTCCAGCATGTAGTTTACACGTCGCTGGCACAAGCGGATAAAAGTCTGGTGCTGTTTGCCCCTGACCATGCGGGGACGGAAGCGGCTTTAGCCCAGAGTTCGCTGTCCTGGACGATCCTCCGCAATAACCTTTATACCGATTTTCTGCTGGGGTCTTTAACCCAGGCTTATCAACTGGGCGGGCTTTTTAAGGCGGCGGGTGAGGGCCGCGTCGCTTATGTCACCCGCGAGGATTGCGCGCAGGCGGCGGCGGCCGCGTTAGCCGCTGATTTTACGGGCAAACGTATTCTGGAAATTAGCGGCCCCGCTGCTTTAAATCATGCTGAAATCGCTGACCTGGTCGCCTCCATCACCGGCCAACCCTTGAAGTATGTGCCGGTTTCATTGGAAACGGTTATCCAGGGCATGGTTGGTGCAGGGCTGCCCCAACCGGTAGCCGAGGTGTATGCTTCCATAGATACCGCCATCGCTGCGGGTCAGTTAGCCACCGTTTCCAATGCGGTGGCCGAACTCAGCGGCCACCAACCGACCAGTATCGCGGACTTTCTAGCCGCGCAGCAGGCCGCTTTTACGCCAGCGGTGTAAGCGTTTCATCCAATAAATTTTCCGTCGGGGCGAGGCACGGCCTCGCCCTCCGCCTTTGACCACTACTTCTCTGGCGTTGGCGTCAACTGCGCTTCCATCTCGGCGATTTGTTCTACCATTGTTTCCGCTAAACTTCCGGTGATGTGTTCATACTGACGGTAATCAGCTATCGAATGAATAAAATCACCCAAATCATAATAGGCATTGCCTCTTCCCCAATAAGCTTTATCATAATCAGGCTTAAGCGCGATAGCCTGGGTGTAGTCAGCAATCGCCTTTGTTTTCTCACGCTGATCTGAATAGACAAGACCTCGGTTAAAGTAGGCGAAAGCAAAATCTGGTTGGTAGCCGATAGCCTGCGAACAATCTAGTAGGGCGGCATTAAGATCGCCCTGATAATAGTGAAGTACACCCCGGTTATTGTAGGCTTCAGCATAGTCCGGTTGTAGGGTAATGGCCTGGGTATAGTTGTTAATGGCCGATTCCAATTGTTGACCGTCTTGGTACACATTACCCCGATAGAAATAAGCGGCAGCAAAACCCGGTTGTAACGCTATCGTCTGGTTGAAGTCAGCCATAGCTTCAGCACCCCAACCGCGATAGGAATAGAGAATACCCCGGTTGAAATAAGCCGTCACCAAGTAAGGGCTAATATCAATAGCCTGAGTGAAATCGGCAATGCCTGCGTCAAGTAGGATGGGATCATAGGGGATAGCCCTCATATCAAGGACGAAGATCAAATCAAGATAAAGAAAACGGTTTGAAGTATAATCCATTATTCTCGACTGCTGCTGGTTAACGTGGGCCCCACCCCGATTGTTATAGGCATAAGCTGCTGTTATGCCTTTTGGCTCAACTTCGACAGCGGCTGTATAAGCGGTGATCGCCATAGAACTGTCGTTTGGAGATGTCCACCGGTAAATATTTCCAATGTAAAAATAGGCAATATTGGCGCCAAGTTCGCGGCGACGTTCTGGCGGAGTTTGTTCGACAGCTTGACTTAACAGAGACAAAGCCTTGTCATAACCTTCCGCAAAGTAGTAAAACAATCCCAATACAAAATTGGAGATATATTTGGTGTTTTCAGACGGCAAGACCGACAGGCTGAATTCAGGAATGGCGTGTAGAAACTGAATTTGGTCGGAATATGTGTCAATGGTATCCCAACGAGGCGTAACCGTAAATTGACTATCTATGACCGTTTTCTTTGCTGTCCCCCAAATAACCATTGTCGCCTGATAAAGATCACTGACTGCCCGTGCCTCATCATGACTGTGGATAATATAAGGAATCAGATAAACTTTTGCGTTGAATAAATTGTTGTACTGCTCAACAGCCTGGTCAAATACCCGTTTCCATTCTTGATTGAGGTCAAAAGATTTTTCACCTGTTTGCTCAAATTGAGCAATTAACACCAGTATTTCGCGGCTGTCGCCTTTGGTAATCGCCGTTGCTCCGGCTAAGGGGGTAGCCGTCGGTGTTGGTGTATCAGTTGGGGTGGGCGTGGGGGTAAAGGTCGGGGTCAGCGTAGTGGTTGGCGTAACCGTCACCGTAAGAGTGGCACTGGCGGTAACAGTAGGCGTCGGCAGCACCCCCATGTTGACCAAAACCCTGCGCCGCTCGTTTTCAGGATAGGTCAGAAAAAACAAAATTCCAGCGATGATGAGCAGCAGGACAATAATAATCACGCCTTCGATCTGAACAATCAGCCGAAAAGACTTTCTTTCGCTGGCGGCTGGCTCATCACCGTTTTTTATTTCGCCGATGTTCTGCTCAATCTGTTCGCGCGAGTCATTCGACGGGTGTTGTTCATTCATTTAGCGTCACCTTGTTGTTTTAAGTATTTACAACTACTCTATTATAATAGGGGAAACGCTGTTTACTGCATCTATTATCTTCCTACTTTCACCCTTCCTTATCATCCCGACCTTTCCGTGGCCTTTCCGACTAAAGACTATAGACTAACGACTATCCACTAAGAATTGAACAAATGTTTGAACGTTTGTTCACCCCATCACCCCCGTTTTCCCTTATACTGTTCTTGGTGATTGATCGAGGCCACACTCATGTCTTTGTCTTTTGACTGGAAACTGATGACTGGAGACTGGCGACTATTGCAGCAGCGGCGGCAGTCCCCCCTACCGCTCCGCCGCCGCCATCTTTGCCACCTCTGTGTCTCTGTGTTACGCTTTTCTCTTTGTGCCTCTGCCGCCGCCGCTTTTCGACTAAAGACTACAGACTAATGACTATAGATTTTCTAAGAAATTCATCAAAATTTAGCACTCCCCTATGTACACTGCTAAAAATTTGGTGTATTATGATGGGTGGCTCGTAACAAAGCCTCACCGGAGTGTAAGAAGGGTGTATCCGCCATGCCTGTTTATACCTATCGCCGCGAAGACGGCACAACCTTTGATGTTCGCCAGAGTTTTGTGGACGAACCGTTGAAAATTGACCCCTCTACGGGACAGCATGTGGTGCGCGTGGTTCAGGCTGCCGGGATCATTTTTAAAGGGTCGGGCTTTTACGTCAATGACAGCAAAAGCGCCTCCCGCAGCAGTGTGAACAACACCGCCACTGGTTCCAAAGACAAGGTCGAGACCAAAACCGAAGCCAAGTCTGAAACCAAAGCTGAAACCAAGACCGAGGCCAAGCCCGAAACCAAAGCCGTCCCCACCCAGGCGGCGGCTGACTAACCGGCTCATCTGCGCCAGCCTTCCGCCGGGACACCGCCGGTTGTGTCCCGCGCGTTTTCCCCGCGCCGCGACCCTGCGGCCTTTTTTGTTTCCCACCGATTGTCCACCGCTGGCCGCTGTGACCTATTGAACATCCCCCGCAGATGATTTATAACAGGGGTGGTTGATATGTTATTTGTGTCCATTCACTAAAGGAAATAACCATGCGTCATCGTATGTTGATTAGTGTTCTGGTCGTCCTTGTCCTGGTTTCCGCGCTGCCGGTTTCCGCGCAGGCCACTAATCTGCTCCAAGACCCCGGTTTTGAAGGGGAGGGTTACACCCGCATTACGGCGGATCCGGCGGATCCGTATACCACGTTTAACGTTCCCTATTCCTGGTGGGGTGGTTTGGTCGCGGGTGGGGGTGGTGCGGCCTGGATCAACGTCTACCCAAACGGCTTTCCGCACACCGGCCCGATCAAACGCTCTGGCAATCGCTCCTATAACCTGGGGCGCGGTGGAGGCACGTTCACAGCCTGGATTTCCCAACAGGTGAGCGTCCAGCCCAACACCAATGTTGAAGGTGGGGCGTGGGTTTACATTCACAGTAATTCCGGTGGCAGTATCGTGCGCGCCGGGATTGATCCCACCGGCGGGACGGATGCCAATAGTCCCACCGTCGTCTGGGGCAATGCGTCCGGCGGTCTGTACCAGTGGAACTACGTCACCGCGGCGACCAAAGCGGGCGCGGCGGGGGTTGTGACCCTGTTCCTGTATGCGACCCAGACCGCA
The DNA here is from genome assembly GCA_036261085.1 of Phototrophicaceae bacterium. Classification (GTDB taxonomy): domain Bacteria; phylum Chloroflexota; class Anaerolineae; order Aggregatilineales; family Phototrophicaceae; genus CFX2. The sequence goes on from DATALK010000601.1 coordinate 11,589, forward strand.
CCTTCAGACCCCAACAGCGTCTATTGGGATGACGCTTTCCTGAACGGCATCCCCGGCCCTGGTCTGAGTTCGGCTCCGGCTGCCGCCGCGTCCGCACCCGTCGTGACGCGCGTTGCCACTTCGCAGGTGCGGGTCAATGTGCGCGGCGGGGCGGGAACGACTTTCCCGCGCATCGGTGCGCTCAATCCGGGTGAAACCTACGCCGTCACCGGTGATTCCGGCGGCTGGTACAGCCTGGACTTTAACGGCCAGACGGGGTGGGTTTCCAGCGCGTTTGTGACGGTGACGGAAGGAACCCCCAGCGGTGGTGCGGTTTCGGTGGGGGCCGCGCCAACGGTGAATGCGCTGAACTTCACGGTAGATTATGCGCTGCGCCTGCGCGCCGAACCCAATACCACTTCCGCTACCCTGGGCAATATTGCTTTTAACACGGTGGTGTCGGCGGTGGGCCGTTCGGCCAACGCGCAGTGGGTGCAGGTCAATTACAACGGTGTCACCGGCTGGATTTCTGCCCGGTATGGCCGCGCGGATGGCGACATTACCGGCCTGCCCATCACCGGTTAAACGTCAACTTTTTCCATAAAAACGCCGCCCTGAGTTTTAGCGACCAGGGCGGCGACCACGCCTCGCTGCCGTTTCGTCCTCAAAAATCTAGGCGCTTGTCACGGTTGGCCCATGACATGCGCCTATGCTCTTATATCTGACTTTGGCCTATTCTCACTTTATAGCAGATTGTTGTTGGGGCGGGTTTAGGCCCGCCTCGACAAATGCCCATTTCCGTTGTTTTCGGAAAACCGGCTGTCGCCATGAGGTGAGCTAATGATACTGTCAAAATCCTCCAATCAAACCGGGCTGCAAGTTGCCTTGTATACCGGCGTCGCCTTGATTGTTGTCTCGATGTTATTTTTAGGCCGCGAACAACCAAGCACCTCGTTTGTCGCGCAAGCATTGATGGCGCTGGTCGTTCCGGCCTTTTTTTATGGGGTGGGTGTGCTGGTCTGGCGCTATCTGCACACGCCGTTAGCGGCCCCCGGCCTCATCGCTACCGGCGCGTGGCTGGTCGGCGTCAGCCTGATTCACCTCTACGAAAAAAGTTCGCTGCTGCCAGCGGTTATCCAGCCGTATTACTGGTTTACGGCGTCGGTCATAGCCGGAGGGTTGATTACCGCTACCGGCCACCGGATTCGTATCTGGATGCTGATTCCCTTAGTGCCGCTGGTGCAGACCAACGCGGTTTGGGCCATTCTGGGGGTGTTGGGAATTGACGTGCGATTGATGGTTCCCCTGTCATTCCTGCTGGTGTTGGCCTGGTGGGAACTACCATTTAAGGATGAGCGCTGGACGACGGTCTACCGTACCAGCGGCGTGCTGCTGACGGCTTTTCTGCTGTTGTTCAGCCTGTGGCTGCCGATTTCAACGGGACAATCGCTGCTCATCACCTGGAGCGCGGGCGCGGTTCTGGTGGCGCTGTTGGGCCTGCGGCATGGCTGGGCGCGCATGATTCCGCTGGCGATTGTGCTGCTCACCTGCGCGACCATGTGGGGCTTGGCACGGGAATGGTGGCCGGTGGCCTGGTTGGGATTGGCGTTCAGCACCGTCATTTTTATTGAATGGCTAACGTGCCGGGATGACCAGGATCAGGAAGATGGGCGCGCGCTGGACATCGCGCAGGCGTTGGCGCTGGTTTTAAGTGGGGTGGCGGCGCTGCTTGCCAAACTTACGCCGACCATCCCTTCAACCGTTGTGGCGCTGATATTGTTCGGCGCGGGCGCGCTGCTGCTGTGGATTGGTTGGCGGCGGGCGCTGCGGTTGGCCGTCCACATCGGGCTGTGGTTGATCGCGTCAGCATGGGCCAGTTTGTATTTCATCGCCATTCCCGACAGCGGCATGTTTGGCCTGTGGCTGGCGCTGTTGGCAACCGGCACGCTGCTGGCGGAACGGGTGCTAGTTTCAGGCCGGAAGGAAAAACGCAAAAGTACCCACACCGTTATGGAAACGGTTGTGAAGTGGCCGGTAGCCGATCTGGTCATCGGTCTGAGTACGATTATTTTGCTGTGGACGGCGCTCAATATTTACGCTGCCGCGCCGCTGGTGCTGGCCGTAACCTGTTCGATTGTTGTGAGTATCTGGCTGGCTGCCGGGTTAATTTACCGGCTGGCCGTGTTGTTACACGCTGCGCTCTGGATTGCGCCGCTGCCGTATGCACTGCTGCTCCTGCTGGCCGCCCCCGCCATTTGGACGCTGCCGCTCATGGGGTTCGCGTGGCAAATTCTGGGCGCGGTTTTTCTCCTTTTAGGTCACAGCCTGACTCGGCATCGTCCGGCGATTCTCGCGCCGTTTTTTATCGTCGGTTATTTCCTGCTCGGTTTTGGCCTGACTTTGGCCGCCGCCAATCCGATGTTACTGCCCTTCAGTTTGGGGCTGGTCGTGCTGGCCTGTGTTGGCTCCAGTGTGGCCGTCATCGCCGATGTTCATCCGGCCTGGGGTCTGTTTGTGGCTTGGCTGTTCCCGGCACACCGGCTGCCTTACGTTTATAAACATGGCCGCCACTTGTTTTTATTCCTGGCGGCGTGGCTGGCAGCGCTGTGGCTGCATTTAATGCTCGGTTATACGGGGATGACATTATCACGCCAGGGCGTTTTTCTGGTAGCCTTTTCCGGTCTGTGGTTTTTGTTGGGGCGGATGTTAGGCCGCCTGCCGGGCGTGGTCGGCTGGCCGGTGTCCGGCGCGGGCTGGTTTATGTGGCTGATTGGCTTGCTGGAAGTCTTTTTCTCGCCCGCCGAGGCGATTACAACCATGATTTTGGGGCTGGTCATCAGTGGCGAAGCGCTGCGCCGGAAAGCGCTGTACTGGCTGCCGGTGTTTATCCTCCAGGTGTTTTTTACGATTTTGCAGCTCACCTGGATGCTGGCGCTGCCCGGTTCGGCGATTCTGCTGGTGGCGGCCATCGGTATCAGCGTGGCGGGCATGGTTTACGAGCGGCGCTCGCTGGCGGGTGGCCGTATCACGGCGCTGATGGGGGCGGCCTTAGCGGTGGGCGTGTGGCTGTTTAAGCCGGGCGCTTTCTCGCTGCTGGGCCTGATCGGGCTGGCGGTGATTGCCACGCTGCATTACCGCCAATGGAAATTGATGGGCGCGGTTTACCTGGGACTGGGCCTGCTGGTTTTTGAAGCCCGAATCATTCTGGGGTGGCCGCTGCTGGTGGTGGCGGGGTTGGCGCATCTGGTCATTGGCCTGGAGTTGGTCAAAGCCTTCCGCCCCCGCCGCTATCGCAAACTGACCACCGTCTGGTTTACCGAACATGATTGGGCCACGCCGTTTTTGTGGGTCGGCAGTTTCATGACAGGACTGGGCCTGTTTTATTCCCAACAGTCGGATATCTACCGATTCGCAGCACCCTTAGCGCCATTGGGATTGGTAGTACCAGTGATGATTGTGGTGGCGGCCTATACGATTCGGTTGCGAATTCGCCAGCTTCCTTATCTGGGACTGGCCGTTGCCCTGGTCGGACTGGTCATCATTTTGAGTGGTTATGGAATCTACCAGGTGGTCATTGGCTATAGTACCGGTTTGGCGGCCTTAGCGCTGGTGATGCAGGGCTGGAGTTTCTGGATCATTACAGTACCGCGCCGTCTGGACAAACACCATTGGGCCATTTTGTGGCTTCGGCCACTGCTCAAAACCGCCACTTTTTTGAGTGCGATCAGTCTCCTCTTATTAGTGGCTTACAGCGATTTTGTCCACTTTAGTCCCGTGCTGCGCATTCTCAACGCGCTGCTGATCGCCGCTTTCGCCGCTCAGATTTATCGCAAACGGGGCCGCCTGGTGTGGCTGGTCGTCAGTTTTCTGGTGGCCTGGTATGCCTGGGCGATGGCTGCCGCTGCTTTGGGGATGACCGGCGTCTTTGCGCACACCCTGCCGCTGGGTGCGGCCTTGTTAGCGGCAGCGCGGCTGGTGAAGCGCCCGGATTACGTGCGCTTGGAATGGGCGGGAACGCTGGTGCTGCTCGGCGGCGCAGCCATGAATCTGGATTTTGAGAATTTGTTATCCGTTCCCATGCTGCTGTTAGGTGCGCATCTGCTGTGTTTGCTGATTTACGGCTATGGGGCGGGGCGGCGCATTCCCTTTGCCAGTGCGGGGCTGCTCACCCTCGGCGGTCTGATTTTTGCGTTGGCGGCGGTGAACGGCTGGCTGATTCCGCTGGGCTGCGGCCTGCTGCTGCTCGGTGTAGCGATTCTGATGGAAGCGCAGGGCGAGGCCGTCAAACAGTGGGTAGCGGCAGCAGCGGCGTGCTGGCGAAGCTGGCAGTAATGCCCCCATTACGGATTTGAAAACAAAGCGGGCGGCGGTAGGTCGCCCACAATAATCGAACAGCATCAGATCGAGATCAAGGGGTTCTGAAACGATAGTTTGATGAGCGAACCACTAAACAGGAGCCAATTCATAAGTTGGAATCGCTCCTGTTTTTGTTTTTCTCCCTGGATATTAGAACATTTGTTTTGTAAAATGAAACGTATGATCTAAACACAGTAGTTTTAGATTCATCAACTTCAGGAGGATCGTTCATGATCGCACAATTCCGTTCGGTGGTGCTGTTTGTTCAGGATATAGCCGCCGCGCGCCACTTTTATGAGGAACTGCTCGGCCAGAAGGTCGAAGCAGATTTTGGGGCCAATGTGGGCTATGTGGGCGGCCTGGCCTTGTGGGACGTGAAAACGGCGTGTGAAAATGTGTTTCAGCGGGCGCCGGAGGGGGAAGCGCGGTTGGGACGCGAGAACCTGGAAGTCTATTTTGAGTTTGATGATCTTGATACGGCCCATGAATTTTTGTTGGCGCAAGGGGTTAAAATCGTACATCCCATTATGGAGCAACCCTGGGCGCAGCGGGTGCTGCGCGTTTACGATCCCGACGGCCACGTTGTCGAATTGGGAGAACCCATGGCCGCTATGGTGCGCCGGTTAGCGGCGGCGGGCCTGAGTAACGAGGCCATCAACGAGCGGACGATGATGCCCATTCGCTTCATTGAAGGGGTTCTGGCGGGCGCAGTGGTGTAAGTAGCTTGCCGGGAAATTTCGTGGTTGTCGTTGGTAGGGGCGGGCTAAAACCCGCCCCGAATGGTTTTAGATTGAGTGCGTCGCTTAATTCCAGGACAGCAAATTATCTACCGCGTAGCCCTGTTGGTGTTGGCGGTGGGCCGCCGCGCGCGCCTCAGGATGCACCATACCGGCAATTGCCGCCTGGGAACTTTGAATCGCGGGCAGCAAATCGCTGGTGGTGTCCACTTCAAAATAGGCGCAGCAGGCGATCAGATGGTTGACCTCGTGGGCCAGATCGCTGACGGTAGTCAGATCAATGGTGGTCTGGTGTTTCCACCAGGGCCAGCGGGGGGTGGGTTGCAGCAGAATCGCGGTATCGAGCAGGTAAGCGATAGCGCGTTGTTTGCCAAAAATAGCTTTTTGAAGGCGGTGGGCTTCGACGGGGGCCGTGCTGGTCAGCCGGGTTAACTTACCGTACTGGGCTTGAAAGCGGGTGGCGAGGTCGGTGAGTTCGGCAACGCGCGCGGCAATAGCGATGGCCGTACTGGTATTCACAAGGTCTCCTTACACCGGTAAAGCAGGCTGCCCGGTGTGCTTGGGTTACATCCCATTAAGTGTATCATGGCCTGATTTTGCACTCAATCGGGAAACCTAAGCTGCATTCTAGAATTTACGCGGTTCCCGCCGTTCTTTCAAAAATTGGCTGACGATGGCCTTGACTGCCTGGGGATTTTCCCAACCGGCAAAACCCCCGGCTTCAGCAATCTCTCGTCGCTGAACGTGCGGCAGACCGGTTTCGAGCGCGGCGGCGGCCTGCTTAAAATCAGATAAATCCGCCGCGCCATTGTAGAGTAGGGTCGGCAGTGGGATTGTCGGGAGATAATCGGCAATCGGCGTTACCGGACGCGGTTGCTGGGGACTGAGCCAAGGCGCGGCCTCAAACGCTTGAACAAGTTCCCAATGGTCGCGGGCGCGGCAGCGTTTCGGGTGAGCGCGGATATAATCAAACCATCCAGCATGATCGAACCAATCGCGCTTGGCGGCTTCAACACCTTCCGCCTGGGCGATGGTGCGCGCCCGGTTTAACAGCCGAGTCACTTCGGGCATGGCAAACCCCGGCAAAACGGGACTTTCCAACACCAGCGATAACAGTCGTTCGGGCTGCCGGTGAGCGATGACCAGGCCAATGGCGGTTCCCGTGTGGGTTCCCCAATAGTGGGTCTGGTCTACTCCGGCAGCCGTCAGCGCAGCAAGGACATCATCGGCATATTCTTCAATGCCATACGGGCCGGGTACGGCGGATGAGCCGCCATGTCCCCGAAAATCCACCAACAGCAGCCGGTAATCCGCCTGAAAGTTAGCAACCTGGGCGGAAAAATAGCCCTGATGGTGCGAAAAACCGTGAACCAGCGTCAGCCAGGGCGCTGATTCCCCGGCGGTATCAAGCACGCGATAATAAACGGATGGCACGGTCATGTACGGCTTTCCTATCCCGAAGAGCGGCAAGTGAATTGTTTAGGGAACGATATTTGGCCCAAAATCCGCCGTGAACTGGTCTGGTACGCGGATGGGTCGCCCGGTCTGGATGTCTACCCACACCCACAGCGTGGTGGCCTGCGCCAGCAGTTCACCATCTCGAACCCGTTTGATGGTGTAATGTCGGTACGCTGTCGCCCGTTTGGGGGTTGAAACCCAGGTGGCAATTTCCAGTTCGTCTTCCAGTTTAGCGGGTTGGCGATATTCGATATGATGTTTGCGGGCGATGACGGCAAAACCTTCGCGTTGACTGCGTTCCATCGGCCAGCCAAAGGAATTGGCCGCCTGGACACTGCATTCTTCGATATAGTTCAGATAGGTCGCATTGTTGACATGATGGGCGGTGTCAATATCACGCCATTCCACGCCGCGCCGCATGGTAAAAACGCCGGGTGGCGGCGGTGGTTGGGGCGGGAAATGCTGGCGGGCGGGGGTCGTTTCCGTGATCCCCTCCGGCGCAAACGCCGTAATCATTTCCGGCGGCACGGTTAACGGGCGCTGGGTGTTGGCGTCCAGATAGACCCAATCGGTATTGGCACGGGCGACCAGTTCCTCAGCGCGGTAAAACTCGTACTGCCGCCGCGAACGCACCCGCCGGAAATCCCCAACCCAGGTTTTGATTTTAACTTCATCCCGGTAGCGGAGCGGCTGCAAATACTCAATTTCGGTTTCGCGCGCCAGCCACAGTGTCCCTAATTCCAGATAGCGCGCCTGGGAATAACCAACGGCTGACGAGGCTTCAAAGGCGGCTTCTTCCATATAGCGGGCATAGTTGGCGTTATTCAGGTGGCCGTAGGGATCACATTCGCAGTGACGCACACGAAAAGGTTCAAAGTGGACGGCAGGCATGATGGTCTCCGGTAGGGGTGTTAAAGACAGCAACAGCAGCATTTGCGACTACTACGATGGCAGAAGGTCGCCGGGATGTCAAGCCGATTTTAGGCCACCGCCGGAATGTTTACGACAATGTATTTGTTACTTGACCTTAACGTAATTTTAGCTGTAAAGTGTATGAAGAAAGTACATTTACCGAGGAAATATTTAATGGCTTCTGAGTGCCAGGAACTTGAAAAATGTGCTGTTTTTCGCCACTTTCGTCCCTACGCCCAACTCGCTTATATGGAAATGTACTGCCAGGGACGTTACCAGCACTGTCAGCGCTACCAACTCTATCAGCAAAACCAGCCCGTGCCGGAAGATTTACTCCCACATGGCGGGCGGTTGCAAGATGAAGTTACTCTGACTTCAACCCGGTAGCGGCGCTGGCAGATTGTCGGGCCGACAACACCGCTGTTTTTCAATTAGACCACTTCAAGCTGCCGGTTGCGGAAGGGCTGGTAGGCATCCACCCACTCCTGATCGTATCGGCGAATGTAGTCTTCGGCCTTTTCAACCAGATCACGACTGCCGATAAACAACGGAACCCGCTGGTGTAACGAGTGCGGTTGGATGTCCAGCATATTGCCGAGACCATCCGAAGCATACCCGCCCGCCTGTTCCGCAATGAAGGCGAGCGCCTGCGCTTCAAACATCAGGCGCATTTTGCCGTAGGGTGCGTCTGGTTTTTGCAAATCGCCGGGATAGATAAACACGCCGCCGCGTAAGAGATTGCGGTGAAAATCCGACACCAGCGACCCAATATACCGGTGGCCGAGCGGCGGGCGGCCTTCGCCTTCGATGCCCTGCAAATATTTGACATACCGGCGCACCCCCGGCGTCCAGTATTTTTCGTTGCCCTGGTTGGCGCTGTAATATAGGGCCTGTTCCGGCACGCGGATATTGTCGTGACTCAGCAAAAATTCGCCCACACCGGGATCAAGCGTGAAACCGTGAACGCCCTGACCAGTGCTGTAGACCAGCATCGTGCTGGAACCGTAAATGACATACCCCGCCGCGACCAGCCGCCGCCCCGGTTGGAGCAGGTCGGCTAAGGTGCCGCGCTCCCCCTCCGTAATTTTGCGGTGAATGGCAAAAATCGTGCCGATGGACACGTTCACGTCAATATTGGACGAACCGTCCAACGGATCATACAGCAGCACATACTTGCCCGCGTCAAAGTGGGTGGGGATGGGGATGAGGTCGTCGTGTTCTTCGGAGGCCATCGCACACAGCCGCCCGGTATGGTCATTCATTTTCTGAATCATGGTATCGGCGTACACGTCGAGTTTTTGCTGCTGTTCGCCGTAAATGTTGTGGTTTTCCGCCGCGCCCAGAATGCCCGCTAATCCGGCGCGGGTGGTTTCGCGGGCGATAATTTTGGCCGCCAGCGCCATGTCGTAGAGCAGACTGGTAAAAACGCCGGTAGCCGCCGGGTAACGTTTTTGGGTGTCCAGAATATGCCGCTCAATCGTCACCATGCGTATCATCCAATTTACCTCCGCCTTAATCCGATTTTAAATTCATCTTAACGAAATTGGTAAGGCAAGACAATCAGCGGCCCTCGGCAATCTGCCTGAAACGCGCCCGAAAATTGAGGACTTGACTTCGAGCGCGCTCAAAGTTGTAGGCTTTAGATCATCAGTAACTATTCCCCATTTCTAGTCGGAGGGGCTTTTATCATGAAAATCGGGTTACAAATTCCTTCCTTTGATTGGCCGTCCGGCCCGGAAAAGATTGGCCCGGTGCTGCTGGACATTGCCCGCGCCGCTGACCAGGGCGGTTTTGCCAGCCTCTGGTTGATGGATCATTTCTTCCAGATTGGTGGAGCCTATGGCGAACCGGAAGCGCCGATGCTGGAAGGGTACACGACCCTCGGTTATCTGGCGGCAGTGACGCAAAAGCTGCGCTTGGGACTGATGGTCACGGGCGCGATTTACCGGCACCCCGGCCTGTTACTGAAAACCGTTACCACCCTGGATGTGCTGACCGGAGGCCGCGCCTATTTGGGCATCGGCGCGGGCTGGTACGAACGCGAAGCGCGCGGTCTAGGCGTACCGTTTCCCCCGACCAAAGAGCGGCTGGAGTGCCTCGAAGAAGTTTTACGCCTCGCCAAACAGATGTGGAGCGGCAGCCGCGCGCCGTTTATCGGCCAGTACTATCACCTGGAAGAGCCGATGAATCATCCACTGCCTCTGTCTAAACCACATCCACCGATTCTGATTGGTGGTGAGGGCGAAAAACAAACCCTGCGCCTGGTAGCGACTTACGGTGATGGGTGTAACTTCATGATTGGCACGCCCTTGCCCGAATACGGGGATTGGGCAGTAGCGCGGTATCAGCGCCGCGCCGAGTTGCTGTCCCAGAAATTAGCCGTTCTGCGCGACCACTGCCAGCGCGTGGGACGCTCTTATAATGAAATTGAACGCACCGTTCTGGGAACCATCAAGCTGGCTCCCGGTGCGACAAGTGTCAGCGAAGTCGTGGAATTGTGCCACGAGCTTGCGGAGATGGGTATCCAGCAGGTGATGTTTAATATGCCGAACATCCATGAAATTAAACCGCTGGAAATTCTGGCCCAAGACGTGATTCCGCAGGTAGCGAACTTCGTTCCGGCTACAAACTGATAACGGATCAGTATTTTCAAAAAAGGAGTGTAAAAAATGGACTATCGTTTTATGGGCAAGACCGGGCTGAAAGTCAGCGAACTGTGCCTGGGCGCAATGACTTTTGGCCGCGAAAGCACCGAAGAAGTGAGCGTGCAGATGCTCAACCGGTTCCTCGAAGTGGGCGGCAATTTTATTGATACCGCCGACGCCTACAGCCGGGGTATCTCCGAAGAAATCCTGGGACGCTGGCTGAAAGGGCAGTCGCGGCCTGATCTGGTGATTGCAACCAAAGTGCGCTGGGGAACCAGCGATGGCCCGAACAACAGCGGTCTGAGTCGCAAACACATTTTGAACGCCGTGGACGGCAGTTTGCGCCGTCTGGGAACCGACTACATTGACCTGTACCAGGTGCATATGTGGGATCCACCCACGCCCCTGGAAGAAATCCTCAGCACGCTGGACGGCCTGGTGAAGGCGGGCAAAGTGCGCTACCTGGGCGTCAGTAATTTTAGTGGCTGGCAGTTGCAAAAGGCACTGGACATCAGCCACCACATGGGCTGGGAGCCGTTTACCTGTTTGCAGCCGCTTTACAAC
>DATALK010000605.1:0-4249 GCA_036261085.1 Phototrophicaceae bacterium
CATTTGATTCCGACAGCCCGAAGTGTTTTACCTTGCCTGCCTGAATCAAATCTTTGACTGCTCCGGCCACATCTTCCATCGGCACGTTCGGGTCAGGGCGGTGCTGATAGAACAGATCAATGGCTTCCACGCGCAGGCGTTGCAGCGATTCGTCCGCGACCCGCTTGATTTGTTCTGGGCGACTGTCTAATCCAACCGACGGATGCGGCCCGTTGTCCCCATGTTTGAACCCGAACTTGGTCGCAATCACCACCTGATTCTTGAACGGCTCCAGCGCTTCCCCGACCAGTTCTTCGTTGGTGAATGGCCCATAGACTTCCGCCGTATCAAAGAAGGTGATGCCCCGGTCAACCGCCTGATGCAGAAATTCGATCATTTCCTTGTGGGTTCCAATTGGCGCATCACCGAAGGTCATCCGCATACACCCCAGGCCGAGGGTCGAGACTTCCAGATTGCTATTGCCAAGTTTACGTTTCTGCATGGTTACTTCTCCTCGTGGCTATTGTCCACTATCTGTGTTTCGATTCGGGAGATGTGGGGATGGGTCTAAACCTATCCCAGAGATGGAGTGCGCCGCTCAACGCCCCGTCATTTTCAGCACCGCTTCGGGCAGGCGCGCCCCCTGTACGGTGATCTTTGACGCGGCGGTTTCAATCTCGCGGAGATCCTCTGTGGTGAGTTCAGTGTCTGCGGCTCCGATGTTCTCTTCCAAACGCGCCAGTTTGGTGGTGCCGGGGATGGGAACAATCCAGGGTTTCTGGGCCAGCAGCCACGCGAGGGCGGTTTGTGCCGGGGTCGCCTGCTTCTCGGCTGCGACCCTGCCGAGCAGATCAACTAAAACTTGATTCGCCTGCCGCGCTTCGGGCGTAAAACGCGGTGAGATATTGCGGAAATCCGTGCGGTGAAAAGTGGTGGTTGAATCAATTTTCCCGGTGAGGAAGCCCGCGCCCAGTGGACTGAATGGCACGAAGCCAATCCCCAGTTCCTCACACGTTGGCACCACGTCGGCTTCCGGGTCGCGAGTCCACAGCGAGTATTCGCTCTGGACAGCAGTCACCGGCTGAACGGCATGGGCGCGGCGGATCGTCTGCGCGGCGGCCTCGGACAGGCCAAAGTGTTTCACCTTACCGGCCTGTATCAGTTCCTTGACCGCGCCCGCCACCTCTTCAATGGGCACATCGGGATCAACCCGGTGTTGATAGAACAAATCTATAACGTCTGTCCTCAGCCGCTTGAGGGACGCCTCAGCCACCGCTTTAATGTGTTCGGGCCGGCTGTTCAGTCCACCGGAACGCGCCCCGGTATGAGGATCAATGTCAAATCCGAATTTGGTGGCGATGACGACCTGATCCCGTAGCGGCGCGAGCGCTTCGCCCAGGAGTTCTTCGTTGGCAAACGGGCCATACGCCTCCGCGGTATCAAAAAACGTGACACCTCGTTCTACCGCCGTCCGAATAAGGGCGATCATTTCCTGCTTATCGGCGGCTGGGCCGTAAGCCGAACTCATGCCCATACAGCCGAGGCCGAGGGCTGAGACTTCCAGATTGCTGTTTCCCAGTTTGCGTGTTTGCATGTACTGCCATCCTCCACTTTAAAACATTTTTTCTCTTAATGGTCATTATAGGTACACTGAAACTGAGAATGGTAGAATAATCGTGGCGAATGATTGACGGATTCTGCAAAACTTCTGATGGACGCCAGAGAGATGAGGGGCGAAGTTCCGATGGCTGCCAGCAATTACCAGGACGAACGTGAGACTCAGCGGTTGCAATCCAACCGCGAAGAACTGGCAGAGCGGATCGCGCGGACGATCCGCGAAGATGGCGTTATTCAGCCGCTCCCCGGACTTCACCTCGGCCGTTCATCTTCACCCCTGAAACCGCATCACGGTGTTCTGGAACCCTCTTTTTGTGTGATCGCTCAGGGGAGCAAAGAAGTTTTTCTCGGAGAATGCCGCTACCAATATGATCCCTTCCATTATCTGCTGGCTACCGTTGATTTGCCCAGTCTCAGCCGGGTCATCGAAGCCTCAAAGGAGCGGCCTTACCTCAGTCTCCGTCTGGAACTGCCCCCGGCCCTGGTCGGCGCAGTGATGGTCGAGACCGGTCACACATCGTCACGTGCTCACGCTGATGTGAGCGCCGTTGCGGTCAGCGCCTTGGACGTGAATCTGCTGGATGCGGTTGTGCGGCTGGTCCGGCTGCTGGATACCCCAGTGGAAGCGCCCGTCCTGATGCCGCTCATCACGCGGGAAATTATTTATCGGCTGCTGATCGGGGAGCAGGGCCGCCGTCTCCGCCATCTGGCGCTCCTGGGCGGCTATGCGCCCGATATTGCTAAAGCGATTGCGCGTTTTCGGCAGGACTTCGACCAGCCCTTGCGGATTGAGCAAATCGCCCGCGAACTCGGCATGAGCGTTTCCGGTTTCCATCACCACTTTAAAGCGGTCACGATGATGAGTCCTTTGCAATTCCAGAAGCGCCTCCGACTGCAAGAGGCGCGCCGTTTGATGCTGAACGAAAACTTGGATGCTGCCAGCGCCGCCTATCAGGTGGGCTATAACGATGCTTCTCACTTCAATCGAGAGTACAAAAGCGTCTTCGGTGTGCCCCCCATGCGCGACATGCAGCGACTACGGGAAGCCGCCAACCCTGTTTTTCCGGTTCTGGAAAAGTTTTGAAACGGTACAAGTGGGCAGGTAGTGTACTTTAGGTTTAGGTTGATGGTCTAAATCTGACGCGCAGGACGAAGACGATAATATAAGCAAATACTACAGCGTTCATAAACACAATCCATCCCCCAACCAGGAGTTGCAAGAACCAAACAATTTCAAATATTATTTTACTCGAAATTATAACATCTGCCATAAAGTAAACTAAAAATACAAGCGAGAGATATAAAACAAATCTGAGATACGGAAATTTTGTGATATTACATATATGGTGAGGGGATTCTAATTTTCTTGCACTCATCAACACAATAGCGTTTATTAGGCAAAAGACATAGACAATAGCCGAAAAAGTTTTTGTACCTTGTGTATGAATGCCCAGTTGTAGAAATAAAAACATAAGAATGTGGGTTGTAATTAAATTAAAAACCAGTTTTCTAAAACAGCTTCTCATATCATAGACCCCTTGACTGGATATGTAGTTGATTATTTTAACGATTATCGTAAATTCATCAAAACCTCCAGTTGCCACTTTTGTGAAAGGTTCAGGGTTTAGAATCAACCCATCCCGGTATTCGCTGACATGATGTACCAGCAGGTTAACGACCAACCGCAGCGGGCGAGGTTCATTCTCGCCCGCTGATGACCTCAATTTGCCTGAATAGAAATCCCCGAACCGGTGTATAAGTCCAGCGGCTCATCAAATTCAAGTTTCACAACGGTGGCGTTGGGATCAAGTTCGGCTTCGGGCAGTTCCAGCCACAACACGCCAGGGACATTGACCCAGGGCGCGCCGCCGCGTTTGTAAGTCTTTAACGCCCGCCCACTGCCCAAAATCGAAGCGCGTTTAACGGGATTGCGAATGCCTTTAACGGCAATTTCCTCCCAGGGACGATCAAAAGTAAACAGGTACAGCGTCTTGCGATCCTGAGACAGCGTACTCGCGCCATAAAATAGGCCCGCCGGTAAACCGGCTGTCGTGGGATAAATCGCCTCTTCGTGCTGGTGAATCCAGGCCCCCAAGCTTTCCAGCAAGGCTATCTGTTCGGGCGGAATCGTGCCATCCGGTTTCGGGCCAACATCCAGAAGCAGATTTCCACCCATGCCAATACATTCCGCGAACAGGCGTACAATTTGCCGCAGCGATTTGTAATTATGATCCTGCGGCTGGTAGCCCCAAGAATCGTTGAGTGTGACGCAGAATTCCCAGGGGCCAGCCGGTGGCACAATCGGCAACCCCTGCTCTGGCGTCACATAATCGCCGTGTCCGGCCAACCGTCCGTTCAAAATCACGTTGGGCTGCCAGGCTTGCAGCTGGTTGCGCAGGTCGCCCATCTGCCAGTATTCCGGCCCCGGCTGCCAGTCGCCATCAAACCACAACAAATCCAGCGGGCCGTAGTTAGCGCATAACTCGTGTAATTGGCTGCGATGAAAGGCTAAAAAACGCTGCCAGTGGGGATTCTGCGGGCCGTCCGGCCAGGAGTTATAAATGTCTTTCATGGTCGCCCCGGTGCGGTGATTCGGCGGAATTGGTGCATAATCCGGGTGCGACCAGTCCAGGTGCGAGAAATAAAAACCAAC
>DATALK010000638.1:0-3041 GCA_036261085.1 Phototrophicaceae bacterium
TATGAGCAGTTTTTGGCCGCTCATACTGAAGATTATGCGGAGTATGTCGCTTGTATGAACAAAAGTCATTTTGGCCGCGGGGATTGTGCTAAATACAGCGTCTATTATTTCGATTATTTTCTAGTGCGCCGTGTTATTGCCTATGCGTTGTTGGGTGATGAGAAAAACTTACAAGCCTCACTTGCGGCTTTGCGCGCTACCCCATACCCAACAGAGTTTGGCGAGGCTCTCCTCGACGTTCAGCCCCATATTGCGGAAAGTTTGTGCCAGGCCGCCTATGATTACTATGATACGCTGCCAGTTCCAGAATGGGGACTCGTGCAGCAGAAAATGGCGATCATCCCAGGGACTATCATTGAAAATATCAACGATGGACGGGATTATTCCATCGGTTACAATCTCGACCCGAATTCAGCGGGTTGTGACCTCACCCTGTTCAATGATGTACCAACGCCGACACCAACCATAACACCAACGACTTATCCGACCTATCCACCCCCAACGCCGGACACACGGACACCAGAAGAAAAGGGGCTGGAATATAGCTTTGCCTCCTCTGCCTTTGATGCGGACAACTACGAAGTGGTATTGCAAATTGTCGAAAAACACCAGGATTCCGGCAGCGAAGATGATAATATGCAAATGCGCTACTACCGCGCCCTCGCGTTGGAAGCGCTGCATCGTCCCGACGAAGCGTTAGCCGAATACATTGCCATTGCCGAGGCCGCGCCCGACTCCGCCTGGGCCAAACTCGCCGTGCTGCACTTTGAACGAGCGGAAACGCCCTAATTAATGTGAGCGGCTGGGATGTTTCCAGCCGCCCGGTTTGTCCGCAGGTTAACAAACCGGGGCGGTGCTGAACCGCCCCACCGGTGCTATCTGCTGCCTCAACTTACGGATTCCGCACCTGCACAATTTTACCGTTGATATTCAGGTTGCCGTTGGTATCGCCCTGTAATTCCCAATCACCGCTGGCGACCAACGCCACCCAGAAATCGCCGCGCGGTTTCAGCCCTGGCAAATTCAGTTTGGCCGCCAGTGCATATAAGTTTTCCTGTCGCAACCGGGCCATTGTCTGAATAAACTGCTGTTCGCTGACGCCGTTTTCCACCAGCCGCGATTTGGGCGGCACGCCCAGAACCTCTTCGGTTTTGGGGACGAGATGGTTATACCGGCCATGATTGATTGCCATGTCAAAAATCAGCGCGTAGGCCAGCGGCGTCTGGATATTACGCGGCAGGATGCTCAGTTCCACTACCGGCTGATAATAACCTTCCGCCGCCACTTGATCCTGCACGTCCTGCATGATTTTTTCCTGCGCGGCCTGAAGCAGCAGTTCTTTTAAGCGCGTATCCCCACGCAGATTGGCATCCTGGGCGCTGATGCGCGGCCAATAGTTTTGCAATTCTACCGCTACCGGACTGGTGGAACGTTCGATAAAGAGTTTCACGACAGTAACAAAACTGCCCGCCGCCAGGGTGAACTGGAACCGCCCATAGCTGATGATGCCGCTGTCATAGTTCTGGTAGGTGGCGTAACCGCCGCCCTCAAAGGCCGAGGTGATATTAAAGGCGGCGCGGCGCACCCGATCACTCGCCGCTGGGGTTGCCACTGGCGGCGGAACCGGAACAGCAGGCGCAGCGTCACTGATAGCGGGGGTGACGACGGGCGCGGGAACGGTAGCTGGTGTGATAACCGGCGCGGGCGCGGTTAATTCTTCCGGGCGCTGACCGACGGGTGCAGCGATATGCTGGCCGGGAGCCAGCGGCGCGGCACTTTCATCGCGCGTCAGGGCGAAGGCGTAGGTCTGCGTGCTGACCACGCCGTACCCGATAAAGCTGCCGTCCCCTACAATTTCCAGCAAATCATCCCGCGCCCAGCCTTCCTGCCCATCCGGGAAGGCCAGCCGGAGCCACTGGTAGATTTTGCCCTGGAAGTTGCCGCCCTGTTCATCGCGGCGCGCTTCCAGCACCCCCAGATTGCTTAAACCAACGGGCGCTTTGAGCCGGATGTCATACTGGGTTCCGGCTCCGGCGCGAATGTTAATTTCGGTCACGGCGGGATTGTCCTGAATGCCGCGAATATAAGCGCATAATGGCGTCATCGAACGGCCTCCTTACCGGCTGAACAGCAGGCCGGGATCTAGCAAATTCTTTTTCATCCCCGCAAAGTTGCTATCATTAGCATTGGCCGAAGCGCGCATTTCCAGATGCAGATGGGTAGCCTCGGAATTGCCGGTGTCGCCGCAGCCCGCGATGACCGTATTGGGCGCTAACGGCTGACCGGCCTCCACCGCGCGGCTGTTCAGATGGGCATACATGCAGTACAGGTGCATTCCGCCCAGGCCGCGCTTTGTCAATGCCTGCTGGGTGGAGGCGGGTAAGTGTTCGTTGAGGTAGCGCACGATAATGTAATGGCCGTAGCCAAAATTCCAGCTTGCATCGGTAAAAATGCTGGCATCCCCGACCTGAATCCCATACTCTTTAACGCTGGGACGCTCTGGCGTACATTTGGCGCAGGCCAAGGATTTGATGACCAGCCCGCCCAGCGGCCCACAGGTGATCGGTTCACCCGTCTTCGCGCCTAAATCCCAGCCCGTATGTTCGGGCAGCGGCCCGACGAAGCCCCGCACCCACCAGCAGCTTGCCATCGGCGGGGGATACAGATCGGCTTTGGTCAAGCCCAGACTGGCGGCGCTGGCGTTGTAACGCAGGGTATCTTCCCGCATCCAGCCTTCACCGCCGGTTGGCAGTGTAATTTTCACCCAGCGGTACGCGCTGTTCGGTTCCGGCTGCACATCCAGAATCACCAGGGCGGTATTGAACGCCAGTTTGACGATGATGGTATTGCTGCCTGGGCCAGTGCGCACGTTGGCGCCGTCCCGCCAGATGACAGACGCCATCGGTTGGCCGCTCGGCGCGGGTGCGGGCACAACCGGCGGGGGCGTGGCAACGGGGGCAGGAACGACTACCGGCGCGGGGACAGCGGGGACAACTGGCATGGCCGGAATTGCGACTGCCGGGACATCCGCTGAGATACTG
>DATALK010000640.1:0-1912 GCA_036261085.1 Phototrophicaceae bacterium
CATTCGGGCCATCAACATGAAACCCAGCCCCAGAAAAACGCCGTACAGCGTCCAGGCATACGACCAACTTTCCCAATAGCCGGTCAGGTTCTGCACGAACATCAACAGCCCGGTTCCAGCGACCATTGTGCCGGGGATGGAAAAGATGGCGGCTGCCGAGCGTCCCATGGTTGCCATGCCTAACAAAATAATGCCCGGTACGATGATAAAAAACGGCCAGAGCAAATTCGCGCCCAGCAGCGACATCACACCCACAGCGATCAAAACAACCGCCAGAATGATTCGCATTGAACTTTGATTTAGCTTTGAGTCCATCGTCTGAAATCCTTATCCACAACCATAATCTACACACCAATACGCGCCAGTCCCGACAAAGTTGCAGCGCTTTCAGCAAATTTTCACAGCGCTGTATGTAAATCTCGTTATAATAAGGGATATGCATGAGCTTAATCACACAAAGAGAAACCCCTATGTCTGAGTCGTACGCGTCCAAGCCATCGACCATTGCACCCCCGGTGTCACTGCCCGAAGGGGGCACAGGCTCTATTTCGCCGGTTGTCCAGTGGCGCTGCCCCCGCTGCGGTTCGACAGATTTAGCGGCGGCGTATCTGATCGACTACAGCGACAAGTTCCGGCAACTTCAACTTGCACCACGCGCGCTCAAACTGCCGAAGATCGCACGGCTGCTGCGCCCTTTCCGGCGTTTGATCAAGGTCAGCGCCCAGGTGTGTCGCAACTGTGGCGCGGTGACACTCGAAGTCGATCCGGACGATTTTGCCGATGCTGAACATCGCTATGGGCGTCGTTAGTGTCGTTCTATGAGCCGTAAGTTAACCTATGATCCCCAGCACGACTATTATCAGGTGCTGGGAATTGAACCCCATACCCCCGCTGATGAGCTGCGCCAAGCCTATCGCCGCGCGGTTCGTCAGATTCACCCCGACCTGCACCCGGAGTTAGGGGAGCAGGGAACTGAACAATTGCAGGTGATTAATGAGGCGTACAGCGTCCTGAATAATCCGGCGCTGCGCCGCGAATATGACCGGCTGCGCTGGCCGCACGCACCCAACCAGCCCCAGGAAACAGCGGCGCGGCCTGCCTATAAAAGCCCGTTCACTTCCACTGCTTACGATCCCAACCGCCCGTGGTGGGAACAGGCCGCCGCGCCTACCCGTTCACATTCCGAACGAATTTCGCCCGATCCGGGTTCAATAGTTCCAACGCAGCCTTACTGGTTACAGGTATCACTCTGGCTGCGGGCACGCGGCTGGGTCCGGTTGCAACATGGCTGGCTGACGTTGGTCGGGCTGTGGCGCAGTCCCTATGCCGGGGTATTGTCGGTGCTGTCGGTGGTGTTGGCGCTGAATATCGCTTTTATTGTCTATGCCTTTCTGACTCCTGGTGGCGGCACAAATTGGTTCGCTGACCTGCGCCATTCGATCAAGTCGGCGGATGAGATTTTGACCAGTGACTCGACAGCCGATTCGATTCCCCGTGAAGATTTTGAGCTTTATGGTGATTGTCCTGAACGTGTCGAAATTACATCACCTCAACCGGATAAGCTGATTAAAAGCTCGTTTGCTGTTACGGGAACGGTGAATCCGGAGTCGATGTGGAATTACACGGTTCGCTTGGGCTATCTGGAGCGACCTGTCACGGCGGCATCGGTGCCCACCCAGTGGGAGACGGTGCGCGCACCGGACCCGGACCAGACACTGCCTGACATCGTAGAAAGCGGACTGCTGGTCGAGGAAATAGCGATGCGTGAGCGGCTCGACGGCTTTTATGTGATCAGCGTTGAAGTCCAGTTGCAGAATGGCACTCGGCTGCCAGCCTGTAACCGCGTGATCCAGTATCGGGAACCGTGACGTTTAAATCAAATCGTCGGGGTTTTCATTCTGCCCATAAGCAA
>DATALK010000644.1:0-1782 GCA_036261085.1 Phototrophicaceae bacterium
GCTGATGAACATCAAGTCCATCGGCTTTTCCGTCGTGCGGAGTTCCGGTTGGTGCGCCCGCACAACAGCCCAGCCCAGGAACAGCACCAGGAACAGGATTTCGCTCACCACGATCACGCGGCGGTTTTCGGCCCACCACGCCCGCCAATCCAGCGGCTGCCGCGCCTGCATCACCAACCCAATGACCAGCACCAGCAGCCACGCCAGCACGATGCTCCCTGGGGTATTGTGTAAAAAGCCCAGGCTCGCCAGCAGCCAGAAAGTATAGCCGACCAGCAGCATCCCACTGGCCCGCGCCAGGGTATAACCCCGATCTGGCAGGCCCGCCAGCAGCCGCGAGACCAGCGGAAAAGCCGCCAGACCGGCTGCCGTCACCAGTGCCCACCAGCTTATCAACATCCAGCCCTCGCGGGCCAACCAATCAGCAATCACGAGTTTTTACAACCCACTTTCAAAGGTGTTTCTTTAAGAATTATTCATGCGAGCGGATTTAATGACGTTTTACAATTAAATATGGATGACGACTGTAGGGACGCCCAATGGAGTGTCCGGGTCTCTTTGCCAGACGGACGGGCCGTTGCCCGTCCCTACAGTTCGCCGTGTTAATTTGTAAAAACGCCTAAAACCCACCCCAACCATCAGCCGTTAGGATTCGCTGCCGTCTGCGCGACCTGGGCCGCGTCTGTTACCCGATAAATCACTGAAGTTCCTTCTTTATACACCACTTCCAGCCGACCTTCCTCAACCATCTGGTCAAATTTCGCCAGCGCCGACGCCTGATAATAAGCGCGCTCAAAATCGCCGACGATGACATAACTTACATGGTAGTGGCGCAAAATATCCATCGCCGTGTTAATGTCCGGCGTGGTGTAAAACGCATTGATGTTGGCAACGCGCTGTTCGACCAGACGCGGCAGCGGGTCAAAAGTTCGCTGCTGCCGTTGGTGGAAGTTCCAGCCGTTCACCGAGGGTAAACCGGTATAAATCGAGATGCGGCTCTCCCAGCGGTATTCCCGGTCAGCGCGGCCTTCCATAATAACCGGAGACCCCTGCACATTTTGTTGCAACCAGCGAATGATGTTGTAATCACCAGACAGCGGGAAGGCGGCCACGCCTTCTTTCGTTTGCAGCACATCAGGACTGCCTTCATAGTGTTGGGCGTACAGCATATAGGTCATGCCATCCAGCGTCAGCGGCGTTTCGGCCATCCGATCCAGCGCGCGGCCCCGCGCCGCCATCAGCGGGTATAAAGCTGCAACCGTCACCAGCAATCCGCCAATAGTCAGCCATACCGTTCGCGGCAGGAATGACCAGCGCGGCAGATGACTGAGCAACCAGGCCACCGCCGCGCCGCCTGCCACACTGAACAGCAACCACGCCTGAATGTAGAATTTAAACACCGTGTTCTGGCGACCTACATCTCCGGCCAGCACAATGTATTCCACCCCTAAAGTCAGCCCCAAAGCCAGTCCGGTCAAGGCCAGCACATACTGCATTTCCCGCACCTGCCCCTGCCGGAAGAACAACACCGCCACCCACAAAAGCAGCGGCGCGGCCACGATTGTCACCGGATAACCGCCCACCGCCAGGAAGAAAATGCCCGCCAGCACGACCAACCCGGCGATCAGCAGCCCGGCCAGCAGCAGACCTTTACCTTGCAGCGAACGCACATACACACTGCGCAGCCAGCGCCCAGTATCCCAAACGAGCAGCGAGACAATGAAAAACAGGAACAGGCCGTGAATGGTGAAGTACGTCCACAGCGGGGAGCGCACGCCATCG
>DATALK010000648.1:0-2912 GCA_036261085.1 Phototrophicaceae bacterium
CAGCAGCCGCCGAACGTGAACGAAGCCCAAAAGTTGATGTTAGACCGTTACGGCATCAACCGGCTGGTCAAAGACCTCGACAGCCTATACCGGGGCTTACTGGCAAAAAAGCGCCAGGGACGATGAGCCAGTCACGACAGGAGTTCCAGCAAGCCCGTCGGATACAGCGGCGGCGCGCCTTCCTGGCGAAACTCATCCAGGGATTTCCAGCAGGCCCGAAACGTCGCCGAAACCTCACCCTCACAACCTTCGATGGTGACTTGATCGTAGAGGGTGGCATCCGCCAGCGTGCCATCATAGATCAGGAGAAACTCGTGTCCCATCTTGCCGTTATGAATAAAGATGCTTTCCAATGTGCCTAAATAAGCGACATTGGTAACTTCCGCGTCAATTTCTTCGCGCAGTTCCCGCACGACGGTCTGCGCCCCAATTTCCCCAAATTCAATTCCCCCACCCAGGGGCCGGTAATACTGCTCCTCCTTCACCTTATCGTACCCTTCCGCCACCAGGATACAGCCGTTATGCCGGAAGACGCAGAGTGCCAGTGGTCGAACTTTGCCAGGTTTCAATGGTTTCGCCTTTTTAATACCTGATGTAATCCAAATCTTTAGGCTACAAAAACCAATTTTCGGTGACAATAGGGATGCAATCAAGTGTTATAATTGAAAATCAGTCTTAACACGACTCATCAAGTCAAAATAAGATTTTTAGGGATTTGCCAACAATGCTCGCGCCAAACACCCTTTCAACCCAATTCGCCCCGGCGGAACGCACCCCGGCGGAAAAAATCAAAGAACAGGTCGAGTACTTTTTTAATAGCCCAGTCTTTCACCAACTGGCCGACTCCATCGGCAATATCTTTATGATCGTCAATGCCCAGCGGCAAATTGTCTTCAGCAATCAAGCCCTGCTCGATACACTGAAACTCAAACCAGAAGACCTGCTGCAAGGGGTGCGTCCGGGCGAAGCCCTGCATTGTGTCCATGCTACCGATATGCCCTACGGCTGCGGCACCAGCGAATTCTGCCGTACCTGCGGGGCGGTGCAAGCAGTCCTTGCCAGTCTCAATGGCAACAAGAATAACCAGGAATGCCGCATCACCCAGGAAGATGGTTCGGCGCTGGACTTGCGCATCTGGGCCACACCATTGCAAATTAGCGGTGAAAAGTTTTCGATGGTCTCAACGGTAGACATCAGCGATGAAAAACGGCGGCGCGCGCTGGAACGCATTTTCTTCCATGACATTCTGAACACAGCCAGTATCATCACTGGCCTGGCCGAAATGCTGCAAAACGCTTCACCGGAAGAAGAGGTTCAACTGAAAGAACAGTTTCAAAATCTATCGCACCGGCTGGTGGAAGAAATCAACGCGCAAAAAGCGCTGATGGCCGCCGAAAATAACGAACTCACCGTGATGCCCTATCCGATAGACTCATTAGCCCTGCTGCGCGAAATTAAGTCCAGTTACACTAATCAGGAAGTCGCCAAAGAGCGGCAGATTGTTGTTGATGCCCGGTCACAATCTGTGACTTTAATCAGCGATTACACACTGCTGCGCCGGGTGTTAGTCAATATGGTCAAAAACGCGCTGGAAGCCACCGACCCCGGCAAAACCGTGACTCTCGCCTGTACTTTAGACCGGGAACAGGTCGTCTTTACCGTTCACAATCCGACCTTCATTCCCCGCCAGGACCAGCTGCAAATCTTCCAGCGCTCATTTTCGACCAAAGGTTCGGGGCGCGGCCTGGGGACCTACAGCATGAAACTGCTGACCGAACGGTATCTCCAGGGCGAAATTTCTTTCAAAACAGCGGCAACCACCGGAACCACCTTTACCGCTCGATACCCGCTGGAACTCGCTTAACGGAATAAACGACGGCGGGTTGGCACACTATGGGTGAGGGTCGTCAGCCCGCCGCCCACCAGATCATAAATCGGACGTAAATTATCCAGCAGCAATCGCATATCTTTGGCCCCGGTGCGGCGGTAAACCATTTCCAGAAAGCCGCCGTGCTGCTGGAACAGCAGGGACGCTTCAGCTTCGGTAATTTGGCCCCAGCGCCATTTTTCTGGGTAGTAGTAGTAAAAAACGAGATAGGTGCAAGCGGTATTGAGCGAAACTCCACGCGACATATACCCCCACAGATCAACGCCAACATGGGCGGCCATCTCCGCCGCCAGCGCCAGCGCCGCTACCGCGAGAAGCTGCCGCGACAGGCTGCCAGCATCGCCGCCGGAGACCGCGGGCGGCAAATAACCTTCGGGCCGAATGTCGTCCCGCACAATCTGCCGGTAGCATTCCGCGCCCTGGTCAAACCAATCGTCGCGTTCTAACACAATTGCGCCTGCAATTTTCAGCGCGGCCAGCCACAACCGGTCAACATAGGCTAACTCATCCCGAACAGCGTTCAAGGCCTTCACGCCAACGGCAAATTCCTGCTGCCAGCGCAGTTGCGCTTCCGGCCCGAATGCCGGATGCGAACGCACCAGTTCATAACTTTGGGCCAGGGCCAGCAGTCGGGCCAGTTTGTCAAAAGTGGCCGCAGCGGGAAAAGTGAAATCAACCATTGTTAGGGCCTGCACAGCGCGTTCCCCGGCGGCCAAATCCTCGTTCAGACGGTAGCGCAGTCCGTCCCATTGGATCGCCGCCAGCCAGCCAGTCGGTTCCGACTGCAATAAAACGGCCCACGCCTGCTGTAAGGGTTCCCGGTCACGGTTGGCATGTGCCGCCTGAATCTGTTCCTCGGTAAAATACAGGCCGCAATGTTGATACTCTGGCATGTTAATAGTTCCCGCTTTCCCTTCATCTCAAGTGCGCCTAGCATAAACTTATTTTGAAACAAACGGTTTCTGTGATAGGATAACGGTTAATGTCCTCAAACTTTTTTCGAGTTTAACTGTGAACGATCAGG
>DATALK010000651.1:0-11180 GCA_036261085.1 Phototrophicaceae bacterium
ATATGTGCTAATATAAGGCAGATTTTCACAACTCGCTTTTGGAGGAGAAAATGGCTGGTTTTTGTGGGCAGATTGCCACCATACGGGAGAAAATTGCGGAACTGGTCGGACCGGAGCTGGCCGCCCAGATTATGGAAGGTCAGGACAAAATTAAAGACTCTACCAAGCCGCCAAAAGTAAGCGCCTGGTTTAAAGAGGTTTTAGAACGTCTGGACACCTTAGTTGATGCGGACACCCGTGCCAGAATTATGTCCAACTGTGGTTACAACTGCGCCCGCATTAACCATACCGCGCTGGATCGGGCCGCTGCCCGCCGCAAAAAATACGATTCTTTTGATGTTTTCTTGGCCGCTGAACAGCAAAACCCACCTGCCGGGACGCGCCTGGAACGGGATGGCCATATGCTGTACCAGTTTTATACCCCGCAGAATTTTACGCACCCGATGCGGTGTTATTGCAGCCTGTTGCGCGGGCTGCCAGAAGGCGAAACCGTTTCATTAACCTACTGCAACTGTTCGCGGGGGTTTGTCGAAAAATATTGGGAAAATCTCCTGCAAAAGCCGGTGCAGGTGGACTTACTGGAGTCGGCGGTTTCAGGCGCGGCGGAATGTAAGTTTGTGATCCATCTGTAATCGCCGGGAGAATTCAAAAACGGCTTCACGGTTTTAAATCCGGTCAGGGCGGTTCTATAAACCGCCCCAGTCATGTTGATTGGATGCCGCTGTCAAGCGGCTTTTTATGGCCTAACCACGCAGAATCAGAATTTCCTTCGGTGGCAGAATAACGGTTCCACTTAATTTTTTGCCGTTATCCAGCAGCGAGGTGTAATCGTGGGGTAGGGTGATGGTTTGTGGTTCATCGGTGTGATTGAGGATAAAAGTCAGCGTTTGCCCTGAATGCTGCCTGACCGTGACTTCGACGTCGCGCGGTGCAGTCAGGGTTGGGGTGACACCAGCAGTGGCGATAAACCAGGGGGTGAGAACACGGTAAAGATCAGCCGTAGCAAACGTGCCAATTGTGATAACCTGCCCCTGGCCGTAACGGTTTAACGTGATGGCCGGTTGGCCTCCGTAGTAGTCACGGGTGTAGGTGGCGATGACTTCGGCGGTAGTTGGACGCAAGACATCACACCAAATGCTGGCTTCAGCGGGGGTGGTGAATGGATAAGGCGCTGGAGAAATAAACGCCAACTCGTTGCTCACGCCTGACGGCAGCGAATCGTATTCAGCGATTTCCACGCCGCAGAGGTCGGCCAGCAGTCCGGGCAGCGGCACATCCACGACGACATTAAATTCATTTTTGACGCCCGTGCGCGGTGTCACGACTAACGTGCCGCCGTTGGTTACAAATTGTTTAAGCTGGTTGGCTACCGGTTCGGTCAGGACATAAAGCGCGGGGACGATGACCAGCTTATAAGCGCTGAAATCGGTTTCCGGCGTGATAACCGCTACGGCGATATGCTGTTCGTGCAGCGCCCGGTAAATGTCCAGCAGATGACGGGGATAGTCAAAATTGGGATTGTTGGCCTGAATCTGGAAGGCAAAACGGGTGTCATAAGAATGCAGCAGCGCGACGGACGCGGTTGGTTGCGAATCTAAAATCTGGTTGCCAATTTGCCCAATTTCCGCTCCCATCTTTTGAATTTCGTCGTAACGCCGTCCAGGGCGGGCGTGGTGATCAAGGATGCCGTGCCAGTATTGTTCCGTACCATGTCGCGCCGTGCGCCAGCGGAAGAAGATGATCCCGTCGGCCCCATGCGCGATGGATTGGTAGGCCCACAGCCGAAGTTCGCCAGGGCGCGGCGCTGCGCTGACAATTTCCCAACCGCCGGAGCCAGACTGTTGTTCCATGACCCAGTAATTCTGGCGTTTGAGACCGCGCATCGCGTCATGTGATAAGGCGACCTGAACGGTGTCTAAGCCCTGTTCCAGTGTCCACTGCATTCGCGGATAGTTATCCCAGGTGACAAAATCGAGATCGGCGGCCAGTTGGTCGTAATCGAGTTGGCCGAAGCCGATGCCCATCAGATTATGGGTAATCAGGGCGTCCGGGTGGTACTGGCGGATGATGTCGGCCTGCATTTTCTGGTAAGCCACATAGGAGTCCGAAGAAAAGCGGTAATAATCCAGCGCGAGGCTGGGATTGGGGGAACTGGCCGTTTTTAGTGGGGCGGGAATCTGCTCCCAATCCGTATAAACGTGACTCCAAAACATCGTACCCCAGGTCTGGTTCAGGTTGTCCAGTGTGCCATATTTCGCCCGCAGCCATTCCTGGAACTGGGCAATACACACCGGGCAGCAGCAGCGATCTCCCTGGCCGAATTCATTGTCAATTTGCCATGCAATCACTGCCGGATTGCCCGCATAATGTTCGGCCATCGCGGCGACAATGCGGCGGGTGTAATCGTGATAGGTCGAGTTATTGGGGCAATAATACCGGCGGTTGCCGTAGGTCTGGCGCTGGTTGGTTTCTAAGACGCGGAAGATGTCTGGGTGTTGGTGCATGATCCAGGGTGGCGGCGAACCTGTCGGTGTGCCTAACACCACTTGCAGCCCGTTCTGGCCTAAAATTTCAATCGCCTGATCCAGCCAATCAAAATCATATGTGCCTGGAACGGGTTCTAGTTTCGACCAGGCGAACTCGGCTAAACGGGCGGTGTTAAAACCCGCCGCTGCCATCAATTGGGCATCCACCGGCCAGCGTTCGGACGGCCAATGCTCCGGGTAATAATCCACACCAAAGCGAAAAATGGATTGTTTCACAAAATTTCTCCTTAATATCGGGCCATATTTTGGCGCGGGTTTAAACACCTTGCAACTGTGGCGTTGGGGTTGGGAACCCGGTTAGAATTATCGTTAATAAACGTATTTCGGGGAATTTTGTTTACTTTGACAAGCTGTTCATAAACCTTAACACAAGGTGTGTTGAGTTGAAGTTTATACTGATGTTGTTAAAAATGATGGTTGTTGCCGGTTTCGGTTAAGGGAAGCGTTATGTCAGCTTACCGCATTGATGAAGATATACTGGATCAAAAACAAGGTTTTCTGACAATCTGCCTGGGTGTTTCCGCGCTCCTCTCCCTCTTGGTTGGCGGGTTACTGTTCGCGGCTTATAATGCCCGGAGCACATCCGTTAATAACGACAACCTTTTAGTCTGGTTCGGGTTTATCTGTAGCCTGGGGCTGTCCGGTTTTTTTCAGCGCACGAAACGTTTTACGCTGGCGGCCTGGGTTTATCTTGCCAGCTTGATGGCGATAGCGGTGTATTCGTTATGGACTAATGGGCTGTCTCCCGATACCGCTGCTCTGTTTTTTGTCCCCCTCATTCTCTCCGTTCTCCTGGTTGATAAGCGGATTTTATGGGTGACAGCCCTGTGTATGGGCTTATTAGCGGTTGGCGTGATTCATCAATTTGGTTTTTTGTCCGCACTGCCGAATCTGTTCATTCAGCTTGTGGTGATGGGTTTATTCGCCGGCGCGGTGATCGGCCTCAGCCGCAACAATCTGGGTTTAGTGGAGTGGGCCGTCGACAGCGAACAAAAGAAAACGCAGCAGGCGGATATGTATTACAAACAGGGTGAACAGCTTAAACAAGCCCTGAGCGATTTGCAACACGCCAGCGCCGAGCTGGAAATGTTAAACCAAAAACTGGGCGAGGCGTATACCAGCGTGGAACGGGCCAGCAAGGCCAAGTCCACTTTTCTTTCCAATATGAGCCATGAACTGCGCACGCCGCTGAATGTGATTATCGGTTATGCCAGTTCGATGCTGAACATGCCCCAGATGTATAATAATCAACCGCTGGCCGAGATTTATCGCACCGATATTCAATTGATTCAGGATAACGGCCAATATCTGGTCGGCCTCATCAACGATATTCTTGACCTGAGCAAAATTGAGGCCGGGCGACTCGAACTGCACTGTGAAGCGACACCCCTGGACGAAGTGTTGAAGGGGACCATTTCGACTTCGATTGGTTTGCTGCGGGGGAAGTCCATCCAGATTATCCCGGATTTTGCCGAGGGGCTGCCGCGTGTTTGGGCTGACCCAATGCGGGTGCGTCAGATCATTCTGAATCTGATGTCGAATGCCATCAAGTTCACTGAGACGGGCAGTGTAAAGCTGTCGGCCCGGCTGGAAGGGCAGTTTGTTCGGATTGCGGTGAAGGATACCGGCATCGGGATTCCAGCGGCAGCGCTGCCGGTGATTTTTGATCGCTTTAAACAGGCCCAGCAGGACACCGATAAACAGTACGGCGGCACCGGGTTGGGGTTGGACATCAGTCAGCAGTTGAGTCGAATGCACGGCGGCGAACTGACGGTTAAAAGTGTGGTCGGACAGGGCAGCACGTTTTCATTTACGCTGCCACTGGCGACAGCCGCGCAGGTGCAGACGCCCGTCGAGAGCATCAATCTGAATACCGGGTTTACGGTCTTTGAAGAGGCCCCGGCTGACGCGGCGTTCTCCCAGGTTATCCTGTTAGCGGAGGATAATTCCGACACGCGCGCCTTATTCCACCGGACGCTGGAAAACGGCGGCTACATTGTGGTGGAGACCCATGATGGCGCTCAAATTATGGAATTGGCTACCGGGCTGCTGCCCGCGCTGATTATTCTGGATGTGCATTTACCGCATAAGAGCGGTCAGGAAGTGCTGGTTGAACTCAAGGCCCATCCTGACACGGCTTCTATTCCGGTGATGGTCTGTACAGTGGATAACAACGACCAAACGTTCCTCGATCTGGGGGCGTCAGCTTTTGTTCACAAGCCGGTGACACCTGAAAACTTGCTCGATCAGGTTCAGAAATTACTTACAACTATACCCAATTAAGGTCAACATTATGCTCATTTTCTACCTGGAAGATAATCACCAAGACGCCAATCTCGTGGCCCGGTATCTACAAACGACGCCCCACGAGATGATTCTGGCCGCTAATCTGGAACAGGCGCATCAGGCCCTGGCACGCCAGCCCGACCTGTTTATTGTTGACCTGCTGATTGGGGCCTCGCGGGATGGATTTAAGTTTGCCCGTGAATTGCGTGAGCAGGGTTGTACCCAGCCGATTATTGCGATCACGGCGCTCACTACGCCCCAGGATTTAAATGAATGCCAGGAAGCCGGAATCAACGGCGTTCTGCCCAAGCCTTTTACCATTAATAAGCTGGCGGACATGATCCAGCACTACACATCTTAGCCACCAATCTGACGTTATGTAGGAGGATTCACCATGTCATACATTCTGCTGGTAGAAGACAACCAGGCGACAGCCGATATTGTGGTGCGGGTACTGACTGCCGCCGGATTTGAAGTTCGACATTTTATCCGAGGTCTGGATGGCGCGAAAATGGCGCGTCAGGAACGTCCCGATCTGATTCTGATGGATTTTAATCTGCCGGATGTGGATGGGCGGACGGTGGTTCTCCTGCTCCGGCAGCAGCTTGGCGGGCCAGCCGCGCCGCCGATTGTGGCCGTGACGGCGCAAACGGGCGATAAGGAACGAATGCTGGCGAAATCCTACGGCTGCGCGGCCTTTGTCGGCAAGCCGTTTATCCCGGAAGACCTGCTCAAATTGGTGACGCAGTTGGTCAAACGCGAAAAAAATTAGACTGAGACCAATTTTAACGGTGAAATTGGCTGGTACAGGGGGTGGCCTTGCGCCAGTTACCTGCGTAGCGGCGGCGTTGTTTCGAGGATGTTTTCGCGTGAGCCGCGTTAAAGTTGCAAAAGATAGCTTATTATGCGTGTTTGAATTGGGCGACTTGAGGTCGCCCTTTTTATTGTGGCGTATGCCTAACCAATCCCCGACTTTACCCAACCAGCCCCCAGCGCCAACCTTAATTAGATTTAAGTTTATTTGAGCCGCACTTAACCACAACACGGTGGCGAACGCCTAGAATGATGAACGTATTCGCAATTCATCAGGAAGGGCACTGCAATTATGGCCGTTCAGTTATTCTCGCGGAAATCGGTGGCGCAAGAGCGCCCAATTGTCAGAAAACAGATCAATAAGACCCGCTGGAATGTTTTTCTTGACTTGCTGTTGACAGCAACGTTTATCGTCGAACTGGAAGAACATTTTCTGGGGCTGGCGCTCCATGAACTGGTGGGGCTGTTTTTCGGCGGCGCTTTCATCCTGCACATCATCCTGCATTGGGATTGGATTGTTAATCTGACCCGCACCTTCTTCCAGAAGCTGCTGCACGAGTCGCGGTTTAACTATGTCCTCAATATCCTGCTCTTCGTGGCGGCGGCTTTGGTGACGGTGACCGGCATCCTCATCTCGCGCACGTTGGGTTTGCAGCTTGGGTTGGAGCAGGAACTCCAGGGGACGATGAAATCCCTGCATATGATCGGCTCCGAACTGATATTGGTGATTGTCGCACTGCATGTGGCGCTGCACTGGAAATGGATTAAGGCCAATGCGGTGAAGTACCTGTTTGGGTGGCTGCCGAAGTTGGGCAAACGGGCCGTTGCCGCTAATACCGCTAAAGTGAACTCGTAGTCGAAATGCCAGCAGAGGAGATAAACAGCATGGCACGTTCAGAGAAAAACAAGCGTAATCGTCGAGCCTTTTTCATCCTCGTCCTGGTGGTCATCGTTGGCGGCGGCTGGTTGTGGTCACAAGGCGAACTGCGGAATCCCTTACAAAGTACGGCGATGCTCATCGGGCAGTCATCCGGGGAGGCAGGGTTTGCAATGGTGGGTGAGCGGCCAGCGCCAGGGGAGATGGTCGCTAGTAGCGAAACCACCGCCAATACGGACGCCAGCTCTGCTGCTGAAACGGTCAGCGTGGCCGAACCGGCAGCGGTTGAAGCTGCCGCGAGTAGTACCGGCACGATGACCCTGGAAACCCTGACGGCGGAACTGGCGGCAGCAGGGGTGGATATTGAATCAGTATCGGCCACGATGGCCGCTGAAGGAAGGAGTCTGGAAAATCTATTGAGTGTGGTTAACAGTGGGCGGGTCACGGTGGCCGAACTGGCTTCCCGGCTGAATGGGGAGACGACCAGCGAGACTACCGCCGCCGCGCAGCCGCCCGCCGCAAGCAGCACTGCGCTGCTGGACATCCGGTGGGAAGAACTGGACAGTGTCGCTTATAACCTGTGGTTTATGTTGGCCGCTACCGTCGTTGTGATCGTCGTCTCGCGCCCGGTTGGCTGGCTGGTCAATCGGATTAAACGGGCGCAACTGGCCCCTACCGTCTAATTTCGTGATCGTGTGCAGTCTATCTATCGAATTGTGTATCAAGAAGCTAAAACCATGAAAACAACTGCTCGTCAGAACTGGAAACGTAACGCTCTGAGTGCTTCGCTGCTCGTGGCGGCTGCTGCCGCCGGTTATTCGGGGCTTCAGGCCAGCGATGCGCTGCAATCGTCAGAAACCAGTGATACCAGCGTTGAACAGCCGGGGCGCGGTGGCCGGGGTGGCTTTGGTGGGGGCAACCATCACCTGCAAGGGCTGGATTTGAACCCGCCCGAAGTTGAACTCGCGCCAACCCCGTCGGCCACCGAAAGCACTCAGTCCACCGAGAAGGTGGCCGGGGCGGAATACTACGATGGGCAGTATTACGGCGACGCGGTGAGTGCCGATCGTTGGGGGACGATGCAGGTGGTGGCCGTGATTGAAAACGGCGAACTGGTGGATGTCCTGATTGCCGACTACCCGCGTAACACCAACGAATCGGACATCATCACACGCAATGCACTGCCGACGTTGATTAGCGAGGCTATCGAAGCCCAAAGTGCGGATATTGATTTTGTCTCGCGGGCCACCGACAGCAGTCAGGCCTTTGTCCAATCGCTGGAATCGGCGCTGCTGGACGCGGCCATCGGGATTGACCTATGAAACAGACGCGGTGGTTAATGGGGATGCCCATCACCGTCGAGATTGTGGACGCCTCGGCAACTGCCGAGGCGTTCGACACGGTGTATGCCTACTTCAACTATGTGGATGAGACCTTCAGCCCTTTTAAACCCACCAGTGAGGTTTCACGGGTGAATGGGGGTGAGCTGACATTGGACAAGACCTGCGATGATATGCAGGTTGTGCTGGAGCTGGCCGAACTGACCAAGCAGGAAACTAATGGCTATTTTGATGTCTGGCACAACGGCACTTTTAACCCTTCTGGTGTGGTAAAAGGTTGGGCGATTGATGAAGCCGCCTCGCTGCTGTATCTCCAGGGCTTTCGGAATTTTTATGTGGATGCGGGTGGGGATGTGCAGGTCTACGGCAAAAATGCGCGCGTTCAGGCGTGGACGGTGGGCATCTGTAATCCGTTCAACCTGAGCCAGATTGTAAAAACGGTGCGCCTTGATGATCGCGGTATTGCCACTTCCGGCAGCTATATGCGCGGCGCGCACATCTATAACCCACATAACGATGCTGATAAGCTCGACGAAATTGTTAGTATCTCGGTGATTGGCCCGGATGTGCTGGAGGCGGATCGTTTTGCCACCGCCGCCTTTGCGATGGGGCGCGACGGCATTTATCTGATTGAATCGCTGCCCGGCTTCGAAGCCTATATGATTGACGGTCAGGGTCAGGCGACGCTGACGACCCATTTTCAGGACTATGTGCGGGTTCCAGCTGTGGGGTAAACACCGGATGCCGAAAGTTTAAAATGGGCGACTTCAAGTCGCCCATTTTTATTGTGCAGCTATCAAAGCGGTAATTGGGTGGGGG
The DNA here is from genome assembly GCA_036261085.1 of Phototrophicaceae bacterium. GTDB lineage: Bacteria > Chloroflexota > Anaerolineae > Aggregatilineales > Phototrophicaceae > CFX2. Next base: position 8,682 of record DATALK010000651.1, read on the forward strand.
CTGGCCGCTGGGTGTGACCGAGGGCGTGGAAATCGGGCTGCGGCAGCCGTTGGAGCAGGGTGAACAGCAGCGTCCCACCGCCCAGGCTAAAAGCCAGCGCAACCCAGAGCCGAATTTCGACCAGCAGTTGCGTTAAAAAGTTAAAGCTCGCGTGGGTAAAAATTGCCAGCGTGACGGCTGCTACCAGGGAAAGCGCCGTTGGCTGAATCCGGCAGTCACGGGCGCTGAGAATGCCAACCAGGGCCGTCGTCATACCGTGCAGCAGGTTAATGGTGATAATCCGCGTGGCCGCCGTCCCCAGGGCCGCCGTCGGCGCGGCGATGACATACACCAGACTTTCCACAGTGGCAAAACCCAGCCCGATGCCAAAACCATATAAAGCGCCATTCTGTGCCGTCCGCAGTCGCCGCGCCAGCAGGAGCAGCGGGAGCGCTTTGAGCAGTTCTTCGACCAGCGGCGCACTGGCTAAGCGCAGGCTATTTTCATTCAGGATTTGTCCGGCCAATAGCGTTTCATGCAAGCTAAAGGTGATGCCAAAGGCGGCCATGCCCCAAATGACCGCTGCGGCCAACCGGCGGCGAGAGGCTGTTTGCCGGAGTAGCCAGCCGCATCCCAAAAAGAGGACGGAGGTGGTAAGAATAAGGGCCAGACTGAAATGGATCATGGTATTGCTCGATGGGTGTAATAAAATGTAAAAGTCTTGCGGGCCAACATTTCAGATTGTTTCAATCATACGCGCGTTTTTCTAAATACTGTCACAAATTCCTAATTTTTTCATAACTTTCTCAGTCAATCTTACATTTAGGGTGAAAATATAAAGGAATTGTTAGAACCTGAATTATTGCGTGATCTAAAGGGATTATTTCAACAAAGCTAGATTAGAATGGAATAGAGAAAGTTTTTGTAAGTAGGGTTTAACCTGTTTACGCTTTAAAGTTAAATAACAAATCGCAAAAATTCGGTCAATAAGTTTTGGTTTTCTAACAAATCTTAAACTTGCGATAGCTTAACGATTTTCGAACGAAGAAGTTGACAATTTGTTATCAGCGCATGTCCGGCACTGAAATTGAAATCATCAGGATGTCTTAATTAATAATTGGGACGGTGGATGAGACCTTGCTCGGATACCGGGTCATGGGCAGGTTCAGTACCCCCCATAACTTTGACACCGATTTATTCCCGGTTGGTCACTGGAACCATTTATTGGTGGATATTCATACTTGAAGGGAGCGGAAAAGTTGTCTAAACAGTCTCGACGTACAACTGCCATGATTCTGATTATTTTGGTAGTCCTCATTCCCCTGGCAATCACACACTTCAACCGCAATGTTGATCTCAGCGGCGCGGCTTTTAGTCCCAATATCGAACAGGAAAGTACGGAGGCCGCACCGCCGCCATCCGATCCGCCGGTAGAGGAACCGCCGCCACCGCCACCACCTGACCCACCAACGGAAGTGCCGCCGCCACCACCGACAGAAGTACCACCGCCGCCACCGCCGACGGAATTACCACCAACACCGGTTCCACCAACGGAAGTGCCACCGATAGCGACGACGGACGAACCGGTCAGCACCCCAGAAATGGCGCTGACGCCGGAAGTTACGCCCGAAGCGACGGACGCGGTAGCGGATACCGTGCTGGCCGTAACGTTGGCTGTTACCTGTACAACCGATGGCGTCCAGTTTGTGCTGACCAATACGGGAACGGATATGCGCGAACCGCTGCCCTATTTCCTGGACGGCGTTGAAAGTGGTTCGATTCAATTGGGCGCGGGCGAAAGCCGGACGCTGGAGGTCGGTTATGGCTCCCCGGTGCTGGCGTTTGCGGGAATGGAATTACAGCCGGAAACGCTGTGTTCGTAGCCGCTCCATCTGACTACCGCAGTTACCTGCACGCTGGAAGACGGCGTTATTTTCACGGTTAGCAATACGGGCGACGCCATGCCGAACCCGGTGGACTACATCATTACCTACACGGATGACAGCGCCAGCCTGACGGGAACGCTGCAACTGGGCGCGGGCGAACAGACGGAAATTCGTGCCGGTTATGGCGAACCGGTTTTTAACGCGGGCGATTATCAAGTACCTTTGGGCGAAAGCTGTCCCGCTCCCGGCCAACTGGATGGCATTGTTTGGAACGATGTCAACGGTGATGGCCGGTACATTGAAGATGATTTGGGTGTTCCTGAGGTGGTGGTAGTTTTAATGGATGTTGACGGTGAAGTCGTTGAAGCGATCACCTCGAAAACAGGTCGCTACCACTTCCCGCTGTTGAAACCCGGCCAATATACGGTACAGGTTAAGCTGGAAACACTCCCGCGCGGAATGCTCGCCACTTATGACGTTGATGGTGAATCTGACTCGCTGGCGGCAGTGACGGTGATCGGCGCTGAAACTGCTGTTGCCGATTTTGGTTACAAACCCACTGGCGCGATTGCGGGCCGCGTTTGGAATGATGCCGACGGCGACGGTCTTTATGGCGAAGCCGAGACCGGAATCG
>DATALK010000654.1:0-2712 GCA_036261085.1 Phototrophicaceae bacterium
GTATGTGAATTTGCTGGAAAATAGTACGTTTCAGGATACGATGATTCAAGAGGCGAATGATACCGGCGGTTTGCAGCTCATCACCAAAGTGTGGGGTTGTGCCAGTCGTCAGGATAATCTGCCGCGCGGGTTATGGAAAACTGAGGAAGTAGACGGCCGTGTGGTTTTACGCCTCATCCGCAGCGATAACGCTATTTCTCACGGCGAAACGCGCTGTTTGGCGTTTTTAGGCCAGACGGGGCGAGATGTGAGCGATTATGATTATCTGGAAATGCGGGCCAGTTTTGACATCAGCTACCAGTCCCTCTCCGGTTGCGGTTGGGATGGGAGCGAGTGTCCCCTCATGCTGCAAATGGATTACATTGACCAGAACAACGAGCTGCAAACCTGGCGGCATGGCTTTTATTATGCTCAACCGCAGGCGGACTATCCGGCAAGCTGTAACACCTGCCGCCAGGAACATGACCGGGTGAATGAAAAAGCCTGGTACACCTATACCAGTGGCAATCTTAAGGCGCTGCTGGGGCCAAAACAGATTCCCCGGACGATTTTAAACGTTCAATTTTATGCGTCCGGGCATCAGTATGATGTGGCGATTGGTGAGGTCAGTTTATTGGCCGGACAGTTGGTGGGTGAACCCGGCGCCAGCGATACCACATCACCGTAATGGCTTAAAACGCTAATCCCTGTTGTTTCAGGGAACACCACCCGCTTTCGGCCAGAATCAGGTGGTCAAGTAGTTGGATGTCCAGGAGTTTTCCCGCGGCGATTAACGTGCGCGTCAGTTCCAGGTCTTCGGGCGAAGGGGCGGGGTCGCCGGAGGGGTGGTTATGCGCCAGGACAAACGCGGGACAATTGCGTAACAACGGCTCACGGAAAATTTCGGCGGTTCGAATGACCGTACCGTGCAGCGTGCCGATATACACCGTCGGTGTCGCCAGTACGCGACGGTTTAAATCCAGCAAAATCAGGCGAACCTGTTCCTGTAATAAAGAGCGCATATCCCCTAACAGCCGCGCCGCATCCTCCGCGCTGTTAATTGCCGGATGGGCTGTTTTTGCTTCGGCCTCTAACCGCTGGTGCAGTTGGAAGGCGGCGGTTAAGGGCCTAAGCATCTCGGTACTCAAGCCCGCGACTGTTTCGAGCGCGGCAGCGGGGGTTTGGGCCAGGGTATGTAAACTGCCGTAGTGGGCCAGCAGTCGGGCGGCTCTTTCGGGCGCGTTTGGGGCTGCTGCCAGCAGGACAACCAGCAGGTCGTGGTCGGTAAGCGGTTCCAGGGTGTTTGGAATATGGGTTGTGGCATGGGTGTCGGCCAAAGTTGTTACCCCCTCTTTTTCTCAGTGTAACATAACCTGCTGCCGGATGTTTTGCGTCACTTTCGGCGGACTGCTATACTGGCATCATATCCAGATGAAGCGGATGGGGTAAGTTGGGCATGGGCGATTTGTTGACCGGATTAGGTCTTTCCGAAAATGTCATCCTGGCAATTACGATTTATGCCGGGTTAATTGTGGTGGCGTTCTGGCTGGCGCTGGTGCTGTGGACGTATCGAGATATGCGGGCGCGTTCGCGGGATGCCGTGGCACAGCTTGGGCTGGCGCTCATGGTGGCCGTGCTGACCGTGCCGGGACTGCTGATTTATTTACTGCTGCGCCCACGCGAAACGTTGGGGGAGTCTTACGAGCGTTCGCTGGAAGAAGAAGCACTGCTTCAGGAAATCGAAAATAAACCCAAATGTCCGGGATGCAGTCAGCGGGTGCAGGATAACTGGCAAGCCTGCCCGCACTGCCATACCCGCTTAAAAAAGCCCTGTATTCGCTGCGGCAATATGCTGGAATTATCCTGGCAGTTATGCCCTTACTGTGCAACGGCTCAGGGCAATTACGCGCCGGAAGCGGCGGCGCCCGCGCGCCAGGTGCGTCCGGCCAGCGTTCCCGAAACCTGGACGCCCCCTACGCGCGGAAAAACCGCCCCGACAGATGCCGCCGGTTACCCGGCTCAGTCGGTTGAGTTTATCGAGGGTGATGACTATTCGTGATTAGAAGTTGGCGGTGTCCCCAACGGTGTGGATTTTCAGGAAATTGGTTTGTCCGCCCACGTTAAATGGTACTCCGGCAATGATTACCAGATTGTCGCCCCGCGAGACCAGCTTGGCTTCTTGGGCGGAGTTAATGACGGTTTTAATCATTTCGTCAATGGTCTGAAATTGCGGAATCAGCAGCGGCAGCACCCCCCAAACCAGGGCCATGCGGCGGTAAGTGACTTCGTTTGGTGTGACACACAGGATGGGCGTTCGCGGGCGTTCTTTAGCGACCCGCCGGGCGGTGTAGCCGGTCATGGTCGAAGTGACAATCACTTTGGAATTGAGGGCTTCCGCAATCTGGCAAGTCGCCTGGCTGATGGCGTCCGAAATTGCTTCATAGCCTTCGGAGTTTGGTTTGGCGATAGCCCGATTTTGGAGGGCGGGGCGGTTGGCCCAGATACTCTGTTCGGCAATTACGGCAATCGTTGCCATCGTGGTGACAGCCTCTACCGGATATTTCCCAACAGCGGTTTCATTGCTTAACATGACGGCATCCGTGCCATCTACAATCGCATTGTAAACGTCGCTGGCTTCCGCACGGGTGGGCCGGGGATTTTCGACCATTGAACTCAGCATCTGCGTGGCGGTGATGACGGGTTTTCCTGCCGTATTACAGAGTTGAATGATGC
>DATALK010000656.1:0-9805 GCA_036261085.1 Phototrophicaceae bacterium
TTGCTGTTATAGCCCAAAGCGCCGCCGTTCAGATCACGCCAGATGCCAAATTTAGTACAGATGACGGCGGTATCGCGCCGCCCGCGCAGCGCCCGTCCCAGCAGCATTTCGTTATGGCCGACGCCGTACATATCGGCAGTATCAAAGAAATTCATCCCTAATTCCAGAGCGCGGTGAATCGTGGCGATAGATTCGGCCTCATCGCCCGGTCCATAAAATTCCGACATGCCCATGCAGCCCAGGCCCATCACACTGATTGCCAGCGGACTCGTGCCAAGTTTTATCGTTCGCATTTTGCCTCCGTGGAGCGAGAGAACCGATTGTTGGTTATAGGGTACAATTTCGAGTATGCTCGAAGTCAAGCAATTCATCGGCTGATTTTTAGGGACGAGGATGGGTATTGTAATTTTAATTTTAATGATCTAGATAAATTGCACAAATTTGGTTTCAGTTCATTGACAACGTTTGCAAAACTCGTTACCATGATTGAAAACGTTTGCAAAAGACTATTTTTCAATCAATCATGCTATTACTGGCCTCTATTTGTAAGAATACCTCCAACGTCAGACCAGGGATGATTCCAGGAGAAGCGTATGGGGGATAAAAATCACAAGACCCGCAGCGTTACCATCAAAGATGTGGCGCGCGAGGCTGGGGTTTCCTATTCGATGGTTTCACGAGTGCTGAACGATTATGAGCATGTGAAATCGGATAAACGCCAGCGCGTGTTAGAGGCCATGCAGCGTTTGGGTTACACGGTTAATTTGCAAGCGCGAACACTGGCGGGGGGGCGTTCCCAGGTGATTGGTCTGGTGGTGCATGATCTCGGCAATCCCTACACCGCCCAGGTGGTGCAGAGTATTGATGAGGAACTCTCCCTGGCCGGGTACGAGCTGATTCTGCATACCACGCACGCGCATTTTCAAAAAGAAGCTGTCTATGTGGATATGCTCACGCATGGTATGACCGATGGTCTGCTGATGCTGATTCCCTTAGGGTCAACGGCTTATTTAGAGCAGCTTCGAGCGCGGCGGTTTCCCTACGTCATTATTGCTGATTATCAGGCGTTTGATGATTTTAGCCCGATGGTGACTAATGTGAACTGGCAGGGCGCTTATGAGGCCACCTGTCTTTTGATTAATCACGGCCACCGCCGTATCGGTTTTCTGGCGGGGCGGGCGGATTTTCGCAGCGCGCGGGAACGCCTGGACGCCTACGAGAAAGCGCTCCAAAAACATGATATTCCCTTGCAGCCCGAACTCATTCAGCCCGGTAATTATCAGTACAGTGGTGGCTACCACGGGACGATGAGTTTATTGGATTTAGATGTGCCCCCAACGGCCATTCTGGCGACCAATGATACGTCGGCGCTAGGGGCTTATGATGCCGCCCGGGGGCGCGGTTTGCGGATTCCCGATGATTTATCGGTTATTGGTTTTGATGATATTCCCCAGTCGGCTTACGTTCACCCGGCTTTAACAACGGTGCGCCAACCTCTGGTCGAAATGGGCCGCCAGGCGGCGCAGTTGTTGTTGAAGTATATCGAAGACCCGGAGCAATCGGTTGTCCGTATCATTCTGCCAGCGGAGCTGGTCATCCGTGACTCGGTGTGCCAGGCTCCTTCCCGATAAGATTGGTCTGCTACTGTTTGGTCAATGTGGCTCCGGGGGTGCTGGTAGTAATGGTTCAGACGAGAAAGGAGTAGAAATCGGAAGAACAACACGTACAAACAAGGAACTTCGTTGGAGTTCCACTGATCTTTAGTAAGGTATTGGTTTTGAAGGAGAAAAGCTGTGTTTAAATCGTCTCGTTTGGTCATGATTGTTGCGCTGGTCGCGCTGCTGTCCCTGTCTATTGGCGCAGCCGTAGCCCAGGATAAAGTCGAAATTGATTGGTGGCACATCGCCACGCAGGAAGACCAGGCGGCGTACTGGCAAAGTTTGGCCGACGCTTATATGGAAGCTAATCCCAATGTCGCCGTTAATATCACCATTCTGGAAAATGCGGCGTTCAAGCAGCGGCTGACGACAGTCATGCAGGCTGGCGATCCGCCGGATCTGTTCCAGAGCTGGGGCGGGGCCGTGCTGTGGGAATATGCGGCAAACGGTTTGGTGCGCAATATTGCCCCCGAACTCGAAGGCGACTGGCGCGATTCATTTGCGGCGCAGGCGGCTTTGAATCTGTTCGGCCAAGAAGATGAGACCTATGGTGTGCCCGTGTCCTGGGGCGCGGTAGGCATGTTCTACAACAAGGCGCTGTTTGAACAGGCCGGTGTTGAAATTCCGACGACGTGGGCTGAATTCCTGACCGCCGTGCAGACGTTCAAGGATGCCGGGATTACCCCGATTGCCCTGGGCGAAGGCGAAAAGTGGCCGGGACATTTCTGGTGGGTGTATCTGGCGACCCAACTGGGTGGCGAAGAGGCGTTCCTGAAGGCGTACAGCCGCGAAGGTGCGTTCACGGATGAACCGTTTGTCCAGGCGGGCGAATACCTGAAAGAACTCGTGGACATGGAACCCTTCCAAGAAGGTTTCCTGGGGACAACCCATCCCGAATCCGAAGGCGTGTTTGGTAATGGCGAAGCGGCCATGATGTTGATGGGCCAGTGGGCGCCGGCGGCCCAGGCGCAGTACAGCGAAGACGGCGAAGGTATTGGTGACGACCTCGGTTGGTTCCCCTTCCCGGCAGTTGAGGGTGGCAAAGGCAACCCGGATGACGTGTTCGGCGGCGGCGATGGTTTTGCGGTTGGCGCGAATGCCCCTGACGAAGCGGTGGATTTCCTGAAATTCCTCACCAATGAAGAAAGCCAACGCGGCAGCGCTTTCTTCCTCGTGCCGGTTGTGAAAAACACGGCTGATGTTTTCGCTGACGATCCGGTGATGCAGTCCATTCTGGCAGCCCGCGATGCGGCGCCGTACTTCCAGATGTATTACGACCAATTCCTGCCGCCCGCGGTAGGTTCAGCGGTCAATGATGCGGTGGAAACGATTTTCGCTGGTGTAGCGACTCCAGAAGAAGCGGCCCAGGCGATTGAAGACTCGGCTGCGGCGGAACTCGCTCAGTAATAGTCTGACTGATTAAAGAAGGTGGGGAGCATTATGCCCCCCACTTTCATTTGACCGTGACCCATCACCCGACTAGGTGAGCAAAGAGATTAAGTGTATGTCTGCAATCCGATTTCGTGTTTTGCCCCGACCCCATGAGCAGGCTCAGAGAGACATTCGGCAGCGTCAATGGAATAAAGCGCTCTTTGTTACTCTCTTTTTGCTGCCCGGTATGGCGCTCCTTTTCTTGTTTGTCCTGATGCCCATTGCTCAGTCAGTCTACTACAGCCTATTTAACTGGAATGGTTTTGGCCCGCCCACCAAGTTTATTGCGTTTGACAATTATGAACGGTTGTTAAACGATAAAATTTTTCAGGGCGCGCTGTGGCACAGTTTTATTCTGATGGCCCTGTCATTGGTCGTCCAACTGCCGATGGCGTTGGGATTGGCACTGTTGGTGGGGCGTGGCAGTCTTCGGGGAAAAAAGTTTTTCCGAACGATGCTGTTTGTACCGTATGTGTTTTCCGAAGTTATTACCGCCATTATCTGGCGTTATGTGCTGAGTCCTAACGACGGCGCCTTGTTAAATGCGGTCTTAGGCGCGATTATTCCCAATTTCCAGCCGATAGGCTGGCTGGCAGACCGGAACATTGTCATGTTTGTCCTGTTTGCCGTGCTGACATGGAAATATTTTGGTTTTTACATGATTCTGTACATGGCCGGATTGCAAGCCATTCCCGCCGACCTGGAAGATGCGGCGCGGGTGGATGGCAGCACGGAAGCCCAAGTCCTACGTTTTATTACCCTGCCCATGCTCGGCAGCACGATTCGGCTGACCGTGATGCTGTCGGTTCTGGGTTCGTTTCAGCAATTTGTGCTGGCGTGGGTGCTTACCAATGAAGGCGGACCGGTCAATTCCAGCCAGTTGATGGCGACTTATCTGTACAAATTCGGTATTACCAATCTTAAGTTGGGATATGGCAGCGCGGTGGCGGTGGTCTTCTTTTCCATCACCTTCATCTTCTCGCTGGGGTATCAACGGATGGTTATGAGCCGGGATTTCGGCCCAAGACGAAGCTGAGGGGGAGGACACCATGTTAGCACAACAACAAAAACCCGCCGCAACGGCGCTGAAATACGGTATTCTGATTGCACTGTGTCTGGTGATTATGGGGCCGGTGGCAACCGCCATTTTGGGGAGTATCCGAACCAACGGCGAGTTTATGACCAGGCCGTTTGGTTTGCCAACACAGGGAATCCAATGGGAAAACTATACCAGCATCCTGTTGGCGCGGCCTTTCTGGAATTCCATGCTGAATAGTGTGTTACTGACCGGCAGTATCACGGTATTGAATGTGCTGCTGTCCAGTATGCTGGCTTTTGTTTTTAGCCGGATTGAATTTCGCGGGCGGAGCCTGCTGTTCAACATTCTGATGATTGGGATGTTGTTTCCGCTGGTCGTAGCGATTCTGCCGATTTTTATTCAGGTGCGGCAACTTGGCCTGGTTAACTCGATGTTTGGGGTTATCCTGCCGTTTGTGGCGTTTGGGCTGCCCGGAAGCGTCGTCATTTTGCGCAACTTTTTTATCACGGTTCCGGTTGAATTGGAAGATGCCGCTTACATTGATGGCTGCACCACTTTTGGTTTCTTTCGGCATATTTTGATGCCGATGTCCCGTCCATCCTTGTTGGCGGTGGCAACATTACAGGTTATCGCTGGTTGGAATGAGTATTTCCTGCCGCTGCTGGTCTTCACCGATCCGCAACTGTGGCCGCTGCCGTTGGGTCTAATGCAGTTTCAGGGCCAATATGGTACGGATTATGCCCGCATCATGGCGTATGTCACACTGTTGATGATCCCGGCGGTGCTGTTTTATCTGTTCGCTGAAAAGTATATTGTGACCGGTTTAACGGGTGGCGAACTCAAAGGCTGAGTTTTTGGCCGCTTCGATAACATAGGTAATAAAGGCAAATCTTCTATGGCGTTTAATCGTGCATTGATGACGGATACAAGCCGTTCGGTTGAGGAACGTGTCGAGTATCTCTTGGAACAAATGACCCTAGATGAAAAGCTGGCCCAACTGGGCAGCTTTTGGGTTTATGAAATTCTGGAAGGGATAACTTTTGCGCCGGCTAAGGCGCAGAAATTAATGGGCAACGGTATCGGGCAGATCACGCGGTTGGGTGGTTCCAGCAACGTGAAGCCGTCCCAGGCTGCCGAACTTGCCAACACCATTCAGAAGTATTTGCAAGAACAGACCCGGTTGCAAATTCCCGCCGTCATTCACGAAGAATGCTGCGGCGGTTATATGGCGTATGGGGCGACGGTCTTCCCGCAGGCTATTGGTGTTGCCAGCATGTGGGAACCGGAACTGGTCGAAGCGATGACCAATGTGATCCGGGAGCAGATGCGTTCGGTGGGAACGCATCATGCGTTAGCGCCGGTGATTGATGTCACGCGGGATGCCCGGTGGGGGCGGACAGAAGAAACTTTTGGTGAAGACCCCTATCTGGTCGCCCAAAATGGCATGGCGTATACACGCGGGCTGCAAGGGGCGGATTTAAAAGACGGGATTGTTGCCACAGCCAAACATTTTGTGGGTTACGGTTTGTCGGAAGGCGGCATGAATTGGGCGCCCGCGCATATTCCAGCGCGGGAACTGCGCGAAGTGTATCTGTATCCGTTTGAGGCGGCGGTCAAAGAAGCCAAACTGGCTTCGCTGATGAATGCTTACCACGAACTGGATGGTGTCCCGTGCGGCGCTTCCCGTGAACTGCTGACCGATATTCTGCGCGGCGAGTGGGGCTTTGACGGGACGGTGGTTTCCGACTACTTTGCGGTGAATATGCTGGCGGAATACCATCAATTGACCGGCGATAAAGGCGAGGCCGCTGGCATGGCTCTGGAAGCGGGCATTGATGTGGAACTGCCCAGCACCGATTGTTACGGCGCGCCGCTGCGGGAGGCGGTTCAAAAAGGGTTGGTGCGGGAAGATTTAATCAATACGGCTGTCCGGCGTGTACTGGCGCAAAAAATCGCGCTGGGGCTGTTTGAAAACCCATTTGTGGATGCCGGTATCGTCGTGTTTGATACGCCGGAGCAGCGCCAACTAGCGCGTGAGATTGCGCAAAAATCCATCGTGCTGTTGAAGAACGAAGGCGATTTGCTGCCGCTGAAAAAAGACCTCCGCTCGATAGCGGTGATTGGCCCGAATGCTGATCAGGTGCGGCATTTATTTGGTGACTATTCCTATCCGGCGCATATTCAGACCCTGTTGGATACCGCGAAAGAAAATCCGTTTGGGCAGGCGACACCGAACGGTGTGCAGGACGTGCAGGACTTTATTCAGGTTATCAGTGTGGTTGAGGCCATCAAACAGGCGGTTTCCCCACAAACGCAGGTGTATTTTGCCCGGGGCTGTGAAGTCCAGACGGAGTCCCGCGACGGTTTTGCCGAGGCTATTGCGGCAGCGCAGCAGGCCGAAGTGGTCATTCTGGTCATGGGCGACAAGGCCGGTCTGGCCGATGACTGCACTTCCGGCGAGGCGCGGGATCGCGCGGTGCTGGATTTACCGGGCGTACAAGGTGAATTGGTGCGGGCGATTTATGAAATCGGCAAACCGGTGGTGCTGGTGCTGCTGACCGGCAGGCCGGTGGCGCTGGGCTGGATGACCACTGATATCCCGGCAATTCTGGAAGCCTGGTTCCCTGGCGAAGAAGGTTCCGGGGCAATTGCGGATGTGCTGTTCGGGGATGTTAATCCGGGCGGGAAACTGCCGATGACCTTCCCGGTGGATGTGGGGCAAGTGCCGATTTATTATGGGCATAAACCGTCCGGCGGGCGTTCCCACTGGAAGGGCAATTATGTCGAGATGAGTACCAAGCCGCAGTACCCCTTTGGCTACGGTCTGAGTTACACCCATTTTGACTACACTAACCTGCGGATTGAGCAGGCGCAGGCGCAGGCGGGAGAGATCGTCACGATCCAGGTAGATATTTGCAATGGTGGTTCGCGCGTTGGCGATGAAGTGGTGCAGTTGTATACCCATGTGCCGTCGGCCAGTATGACGCGGCCAGTCAAGGAATTAAAAGGCTTTAAGCGGGTGACATTGCAACCAGGCGAAAGCCGCACGGTAACATTCCATTTGCCCGTAAATCTGCTTGGTTTCTATAACCGGGAAATGGCGTTTGTGGTTGAGCCGGGGGCCGTTGAGGTGCTGATCGGGAGTTCGTCAGCGGATATTCGGTTGCAGGGAACACTAACTATTGCCAGTAACGCCACGCCGGTTGAGAAAGTCTTTACCTGCGCCGCGCAAGTCGAATAAAAACCCGATAGCTCCCGGATTCCTCCTGGGGAGCTTGTTTAGGGTCGGGATGAATGCGGGTTCATCCCGACCCTTTTATTTATCGTGGCTGGTGGGCTACCTAATCCTTAAAACTGTGGATTTTGATGAAGTCAATGATCTCCGGTATCTCGGCTTCCGCCACCGAGACACAGGTATCCGCGCAGCCGTAATACAGCCGCAAATGTTCACCTTCCACAATGGCCGCGCTGGGGAAAACCACATTCGGCACATCCCCGACGCGCTCATAAGTTTCCGTAGGAGCCAACAGGTAATCCTGAGTGCGATAGAGAACTTTCCAGGGCTGTTCCAGGTCCAGCAGCGCGCCACCGGCATAATACAGATAGCCGTTGCAGCTCGTCCAGACGCCATGATAAATCAATAACCAGCCTTCGGCGGTTTCAATTGGGGCCGGGCCGGGGCCAACTTTAGTGGACTGCCAACCGCTGCGCGGGGCCATGACAAAACGGTGATGGCCCCAATGTGTGAGGTCGGGACTGGTCGCATAAAAGATGTCCCCAAACGGCGTATGGCCCCGGTCACTGGGACGGTGATAAATGGCGTATTGGTCGTTGATTTTGCGCGGGAAAATAACACAGTTGCGGTTGGCGGGGGGTAGGGGATTTTCCATCTGTTTAAAGTGAATAAAGTCTTTGGTGATGGCGAGACCGATTTGCGGCCCGTGCGCGTCCGCATTACACCAGGTCACATAATAAGTATCATCAATCTGGGTAATGCGGGGGTCATAACTGTGCGCGTTGACGCGGATTTCGGGGTCATCGCTTTCCATCTGGATCGGTTCGGGGTCAATCTCCCAGTGGTAGCCGTCCTGGCTCCAGCCCACATGGAGCGAAAAGTTCATATTGATTTCATCCACGCGGAAGATGCCAGCGTAGGCATCTTTATATTTCACCAGCGCGCTGTTGTGGATGCTGTTCGCGCGCGGCACGGCTTTGGGCGTCACAATGGGATTGCCCGGGTAGCGCTTAAAAACGGTTTCGTTTGCCATAAGGTTCCCTAATTTTGACAAGATATGAATTGGGTCGAACTTGACAGGCCCTTGCGTTCATTCTATAATGAAATTGTTCAGTGAACAATAGTTCTTTTTCAAACTGAATTAATTATTAGAAGAATTTGATTGGGGTCAGCTGGATATGTCTGAAGCCACTCTCCGGGATGTTGCCAAATTAGCGGGCGTTTCATTAGGGACAGCATCACAGGCTTTAAATAACAAATCCAATGTCTCGCCGGAAAAGCGCGCGCGGGTTTTAGAGGCAGCTTCGACCCTCAATTATCAGGCAACTACACGGACGCCCGTGACCAGCACTCAACCCATTTCCGTTTTAGGCATGTTAGTGCGGCAGGATTTTGATGCGCCGCTGGCGCTGAACTCCTTTTATTCGTATGTGCTGGCCGGGATTGAACGCGAATGCCAGCGGCAGAACCTCAGCCTGATGTATGCCAATATCCAGGTAGATAACATGAACCGGGCGGTGTCTTTTCCCCCACTGCTGCTGAACCAGCAGGTGGATGGCATTCTGGTGGTGGGTGCTTTTTTGCAGGACACCATTGAGCACATCCGTGAAGTGGCGGAAAAGCCGATCATCCTGGTGGATGCTTATACGCTGGGGACACCGTATGACAGCGTGGTGACGGATAATATCAATGGTGTGTATAACGCAGTCAGTTATCTGATTGAAGCAGGCCACCGGCAGATTGGCTTGATTGGCAGTTCACCAGAGGCTTATCCCAGTATTCGAGAGCGGCGCAAAGGCTATTCACGGGCGCTTAAACACCACGATCTGAACCAGACCGATTATATTGAAGATTCATTCCTGACGATGGAAAGTGGTTACGAGGCCACCATGCGGTTGTTAAAGCGCGCGCCCCAGGTGACGGCGATTTTCGCCTGTAACGACAATGTGGCCTTTGCGGTTATCAATGCCGCGCGGGATTTGGGGTTGGATATCCCCGGCGATCTCTCCGTCATCGGCTTTGATGACATTGATCTTGCCCAGGAAGTTCGCCCGGCGCTGACAACCGTTCATGTAGATAAAGTTATGATGGGTGTCATCGCGGTGCGCCAGTTACGGGATCGCGCGGAAGACATTAGTCGTCCGACAATGACGACGGCGCTCAGTACGCAATTGATTATCCGTGAGTCGGTTGCAAGGTTGGTCTCCTGACGGCGCGGTTATCAGAGTCCCCCGATGGCAGGCTGGTAGTGATACCGTCGAAATCTGGGATACGGAGATGGGTGAGATCAGCAGCCGCGAAACTTTTGAAACCAGCGGCACACTCAACGTCAATTTACCGGGGTTCGCGCCGGATTTGGCGGTGAAAGTGAAGCCTGGCTAGGGCGAATACAAGTCTCCCCTTGTCGCCCTGTACGTTGGAAGCAGCGCAAAACCCAGGATT
>DATALK010000657.1:0-22030 GCA_036261085.1 Phototrophicaceae bacterium
CGGTGTGCCGCGCTGTTTGCACTCCACACACACACTGTAAGACGGCGTATTGGGTTTGCGCCCATTCAAATAGGCGCTGAGCACTTCGACCAGTTGATATTTGTTGACCGGGCAGCCGCGTAACTGGAAGTCCACAAAAACGTGATCGGCAATTGGGGTAGATTTTTCCAGGGCTTCGATGTAAGCAGGTGTGGCGTAGACGGCTTGCAGCTCAAAAAGATCGGCAACGAAATTGTGACGCTGGTCGGCGGGCGGGAAATTCACCCGATTAATGTTCGGGTCGGCGGCTTCTACAAAGTCCCTACCAAACGACAACTGCTGGACTTAGGCGAACGGCTGAAAATCGCCCGTGAGCTGGCAGTGGAGATGGTGCGCTTCACGGCGGGTTTACCGTTCCCGGAATTTGAACAGGATTATGAGTTCGTAGCCCTGCGTCACCCTGACGAATATCCGTTTAACGAAGGGCGGCTCGTTTCGAACCGGGGCCTGGATATTGACATCGCCGACTATGAAGCTACCTTTGCCGAAGAACACGTCGCCCACTCCACCGCCCTGCACTCGGTTATCAAGGGACGCGGTGCGTATTTCGTTGGCCCATTGGCGCGGTATAACCTGAACTTCGACCAACTGCCGCCGGATATTCAAGCGCTGGCAAAAGAAGTGCAAGCGGAGCCGCCAGTTTTGAATCCGTTTAAGAGTATCATCGTGCGCAGTCTGGAAACGCTCTATGCCTGCGAGGAAGCGCTCCGCATTATCGCAGACTACGAGATGCCCGCACAACCAGCGGTAGAAGTTCAACCCGGCGGCGGGGTTGGTTGGGGCTGTACCGAAGCGCCACGCGGTATCCTGTATCACCGGTATACGTTGGACAACACCGGCTTGATTGTGGACGCCAAAATCGTGCCGCCCACGTCCCAGAACCAAAAGACCATCGAAAACGATCTGTTCCATTTTGTTGAACAGGCCGCCGACTTACCGGATGATCGGCTGATGTGGCAGTGTGAACAGGCCATTCGCAACTACGATCCCTGTATCTCATGTTCCGTCCACTTTTTGAAACTGGACATCGAGCGTGAGTGAAACCGGTTTGAAGCGCCCGGTGCTGTGTATCGGCATCGGCAATCCCTTTCGTGGGGACGACGCAGCTGGACTCGTCGCGGCGCGGGCGCTTCAATCGTTAGTCTTACCAGGTGTCGAGATCATCGAACACAACGGCGACGGCGCGGCGCTGCTGGAAACCTGGCGCGGTGCTGCCGCCGTTTTTCTGATAGACGCCGTTTCATCGGGAAACGCGCCCGGAACGCTTTACCGGTTGGATGTCCAGCACGAAACCGTTCCAGCGCACTTTTCCGGTACTTCAACCCACTTGCTGGGTTTGGCCGAAGCCGTTGAACTCAGCCGAGTCTTGGGCGAATTCCCGCCCCGGCTGATTATTTACGGCATCGAAGGTCAGGATTTCCTCATGGGTCTGGATTTATCGCCCGCCGTTGCGGCCCAACTCCCAACCCTGATCCGACAGATCGAAACGGAACTCCGCAACTTATAAAGCGGCTTTACTGCGCCAGCAGCGGGCGTAAATTTTTCGCCCAGGTCTGAATCGCCTCCCAGTTGCGATGATCGCTGGCCGTCCACACGCCCAACAGAACGCTGATGCGAAATTTTAAGCGTTCACTGAACGATGGCACTTTGCTAATGTCCAGTCGTCCGGCAAAGTACCCTTCACTGATGGGTTTCACCAGTGCGCGGACGGGCTGCATCCACTCCGGCACAATTTCACGGGCTTTCTCATTGTTCATCGCCAGGGTCATACACACCAGAAACGCGGCAAATGGCTTTTGTGACAGCGCCGCGCGATGGGTCTGCATAAACTGCATGGCTTCTGGCAGCCATTGCCCCGCTTGAATGGCACTGCCTGCCACTACCGCTCCATAAGCGGCAAGGTCTTTGACCTCTTGCATCGGGCGCACCTCGACCTGCGCGCCGCTTTCCGCCAGTGTTTTACCAATCGCTTCGGCCACACCCACGGTTGTTCCCGTCCGGCTGGCATACGTGACCAGAATCGTGTTTGCCATTCCATCCCCTATTGT
Organism: Phototrophicaceae bacterium; assembly: GCA_036261085.1. Classification (GTDB taxonomy): domain Bacteria; phylum Chloroflexota; class Anaerolineae; order Aggregatilineales; family Phototrophicaceae; genus CFX2. The sequence continues at coordinate 2,088 of DATALK010000657.1, forward strand.
GTGATTTAGACTGAATTCTACCGGCTCAGGTGTATTGTTGCTGCTGACGAATGGTTTGCCGCCGCTGCGAAAAATATTTCCAAAGGATGGGAATACCTGCCACTGGCCCCAGAATCACCTGGATAAGCAGCGGAATTTTGCCGATGTCATCCGTCACCCAGGCCAGGGCAAAACGCAGGGATACCGGTAGCGTATCCGCCAGATGCGCAAAATTAAACGGAAACACAATCAGCAGCCACAGCGAACCAGCGGCCAGAAAGGCTGTCCTGGCCGCTTCAAAAGGACGCGCCGGATTGCGCCGCCCGGTCACGGCGCGCACCACCGGCGCGATTAACGCCGCCAGAATTGGGCCATAAAGACAGACCGTTTCCAATGCGCCAAACTTCTCCGTGAAAAAGCCCGTATTTGCCAGTTGGTGATACGAGAAAAAACCAAATAACAGCAGCATGGCCGCAACGACCAGAAACTCGGCCCAGCGCTGCGGTGTAGTCAGGGTTTCGTTATCGGTCTCCATAAATTCCTCTCTTTAATACCCTTGCTGACTTTCTAAAAACAACCTCATTGGGAATGGCTTACCATGTCCAGGGTAGACCGTATTGATCGTGAATCCCTTCAACTTCTTGACGCTGGCCTGCATGGCCGCCGCATCGTCTACCAGCGATCCCACTTCTGGCTTTTTGGTATTCGCCAACAAATCGCCACAGAACAGATCGCCATCACCGGTCAGGACGCCAATCTGCCCCCGCGAATGTCCAGGGAGCGCGATGATCTTGGCCTCAAAATCAAGCGCCGAAAAATCATCACCCTCATCAATCAGCAAATCGGGCTTAAAGCGGTCCGCCGCCCGCAAACTAAACATAAGTCCCGTAAGCGTTTTCACCAGCCAATTGGCCGACTTTCGATTCCAAAACATATCACCGCGCTCGACCATCCCCGCGTCATCCCGGTGCATCGCCACCGGCGTCTGGAACTTCTCCCGCAGATAAGCCGCATTGCCAGAGTGGTCAAAATCGCCGTGTGTCAAAATGATGCGTTTCAGTTTTCCCGATTGGCAGCCCGCATTTTGCAGGGCTTGTTCAATAAGGTGACGCTGATTTGATAGTCCTGTATCAATCAGGATGAAACCATCGTCAATTTTGATCAGATAACAATTAACGGTGACATTCAAAATCGTTGGCGTGGTGATCATGATAACTTGTGGCATTTCCCCCTCGGCTTTCGGTGTCGCTGCTTTATGGTTTATACGTAAAATGGAACCGCCGTGTTGTGCGAAATCTCATTCCAAACGAGACACACATGCCTTGCATTTTCACATCTCCCTCCTTGACATCAATCTGTGAATAATGTTATGCTGGTTTTGCAAACGTTTACAAAAAATGTCAGCAGCACAAGTTGTTCCGTCGCTTTTTAAATTATTTATTGAAAGCGCTTACAATTTTGATGAATAATGAGGACAATCCCCCTAAAAAGAAATATGGTGTCACCATCATGGATGTGGCCCGTGCTTCGGGTGTGTCCTATGCGACGGTCTCGCGCGTCCTGAGTGGCTACGAATTTGTCCGGGAGTCCACCCGCCATCGTGTCTTGGAAGCGGTGGAAAATCTGGGTTATGTCGCCAATTTGCAAGCGCGCAGTTTGGCCGGTGGGCGCACTCAAATTATCGGACTGCTTGTGCCGAATCTGGATAATGGCTATGTCGGTACCGTCATCCGGGGCATTGATCAGGAGTTGGAACGCGCCAACTATGACCTGATGTTATACACCAGTCATCGCCACCCGGACAGCGAATCGTTCTATGTCAACGCCATCGCTAATGGGCTGACTGAGGGCCTGCTGCTGATCGCCCCCCTGGTTCCCGCGACCTATCTGAACGCGCTGCGTGAGCGAAATTTCCCCTATGTTCTGATTGATCAGGTAGACACCACTGAAAACGGCAGTGTGGTTGAAGCCACCAATTGGCAAGGCGCTTATGAAGCTACCCGTTACCTGAGCCAGTTGGGGCATACCCGCATCGCCTTTATTACCGGCGCCCTCGCGGTGCGAAACGCGGTAGACCGACTGCTCGGCTACAAAGCCGCGCTGACCGACTGCAACCTGCGCGTCAGGGAAGAATTGATTGTTGAAGGCGATTACCAGCAGCAAACCGGTTACGAGACCACCAAAAGGCTGTTACAGCGGGTAAGTCCGCTGCCAACCGCCATTTTTGCCGCCAACGATCTGACCGCTTTTGGCGCGATGGATGCGGCCCGCGAATATGGTCTCTCTATTCCTAACGATATCTCCATCATTGGTTTTGATGATATTCCCCAGGCATCTCTCGTTTACCCCAAGCTCACAACGGTGCGCCAACCGCTCGAACAAATGGGCCAGGTCGCCGTCAAGCTATTATTGGCGCGGATCGAGGATCAGAACAGTCCCCCACAACGAGTGACGCTGGCAACCCAACTCGTCGTTCGTGATTCGTGTGGGCCGTACCAGACGGAACGGGAGAGTGCATGAAAAAAAAGATTAAAAAACAGGAGGTAGCCTAGTGCGCATAAATTAATTCAGGTGCTTTCGCTCTCAATCGGATGAACAAAGCCATTCAGCACTTGTTTAGAAAATTTTGGAGGAAAAAATGTCACATGAGATTAATCGCCGCGACTTTATGAAACTGCTAACCGCTAGCACGGGCGGTCTTATGCTCGCCCCCACGGGGTTACTATCCATCCCCGAAGGGCTGGCCGAATCCAATGCCCTGTTTGCCCAGATACCCGGCACTTTCCCGCGGGCGGAGACGGTGATTTGTCGGCAGCTCACCGGGCGTGTCGGTACACCGGACAACTTCAACCAGTGGGTGGGCTGGAAATGGCAGGATCGCGGCCTGCAAAATCTGGCTGACGAGCCGTTCTGGTCGGTTGACTTTGCCACCGGTCAAATCATTAATGGCGCGGCTGACGGCGACCCGACCTATAACGAGGATTTCACCAGCCTCACGGTCAAACTGCGCCAGGGTGTGGCCTGGTCGGACGGCGAACCGTTCACCGCGGCGGATGTGGTTTTTACCATCGAAAGCCTGATTAAATATGAAGGCTTCAACGACCACAGCTACTATTTGGATAATATCAAAGCCGTAACGGCGGTTGATGACTACACGGTCCAGTTTGATCTCACGCAGGCCAACTCGCGCTTCCACACCCGTTTCCTGGATCGCTGGGGCTGCACCCGGTTCTTCCCCAAACACATTTTCGAGACTCAGGAAGACCCGACCCTGTTTACCTTCAATCCCTATGTCGGCTGCGGCCCGTACAAGCTGCACAGCTTTGACCCGCAGGGGAACTGGACGGCCTGGGAAAAACGTGAAGATTGGGACAAAAGCCCAACCGGCATCCTGTATGGCGAACCGCAGCCCAAGTACGTCATCTATCAGTACTTCGCGGACGAAAGCGCGCAAATCCTATCCCAATCCACCCATCAACTGGATGCGGCGGAACTTTCAGCCGATGGTCTCAAGGCGCTGTTAGCCCAGTCCAGCACCTCCCGCGCCTACCAACCGACCTTCCCCTTCGTGGTCAACAACGACCCCTGCATCACCGGTGTCCTGTTTAACACCGCCAAGCCCCCCTTCGACAATGTGGATGTTCGCTGGGCGCTCACGCTGGCAATTAACATCGTTGAATATGTCAGCATTGCCGTTGATTCTTCCGGCACGCTCAGTCCGGTTCACCTCCCGCACCTCGGCCCCTACCCCAAGGATTATATTGAGCCATTGCAGGACTGGCTGAAGGCTTTCACCATTGACGTTGGTGATGGCGAAACCTTTGCGCCGTATGATCCCACAGCGCCGCAGCAGGTAGCGGCAGATGCCCGAAGCCGGGGTTATGAGTTCTCTGATGACCCAGCCTTTATTGCCAAGACGTTCGGGCTGGGCTGGTACAAGTTTGCCCCGGAAATCGCTGAGAAGCTGCTCATCAAGAATGGTTTCAAACGCGATGATAACAAAATGTGGCTGCTGCCGGATGGTACGCCCTGGAAGATTTCCTTCGTAACCGGCACCGTGCTGTCCAACCATGATTCGCGCAATGCGGCGGCGACGGTGCAACAATGGAAGAAATTCGGCATTGATGCTTCCATGTACAACACCGAAAACGGCGATGGTCTGGGAGCGACGGGTGACTTCGATGTCGGTGGTTGGTGGCCGGCGCAGGAACCCTGGGGTGCTGGCCCCGATCTGTATCGCGTCCTTGACCGTTGGAATTCCGCTTATATCAAACCCGTCGGCGAACGCACGCAGGGTATTTACTCGCGGTGGTCAAGCCCGGAGATGGACGACATTATCAAGCGGCTGCGTGAGACGGATCCGTTTGATACCGAAGCTGTCATTGCGGTGGGCATCGAAGGTCTGAAGGAAGCCGTCAAGAATATGCCCGGCATCCCGACCTATGGCTACATCGGCTTTGTCGGCTGGGATCAATACTACTGGACGAACTGGCCGGGCAGCGAAAACGCCTACAGCGAACCGTATAGCCACTGGCCGAATTTCAAGTACATCACGCCCTTCCTGAAGTCCACCGGCGCCACCTAAAGTATTTTAGGGACGCCTTCGACAGGTGATGATTTTCCCTGGGCGGGTTTTCCGCCCAGGGAACCTTGTTTTTTATTAATTAGTGATTTCTCTTTATAAGAGGCGTAATTTTTGCCTCGAATTAAAAGAGGTGTGAGGGCAATGCCGTGACATTTGTGAAACGATATCTCATTCCCCGTTTGATTCAGTATTTTTTAGTCATTTGGCTCGGTATCACCGTTGTTTTCTTCATTCCCCGCCTTACCCCAAATGATCCCGTCATGCGAATGATCGGCGAACTGCGGGGACGCGGCTCAACCCTGGAGCCGGGAGCGATGGATGCCATCATCCAGGATTTGACCGAAATGTATGGTCTGGAAGGCTCCTGGCTCGATCAGTATGGCGCTTTTTGGGGTCGGCTGGTACACGGTGATTTCGGGGTTTCCTTCTTCCAGTTCCCCGCGCCAGTGAGCCAGCTCATTGCGACTGCCTTACCCTGGACGTTGGGACTGCTGCTGACCACCACCGCTATTTCGTGGATCTTAGGCAATATCATTGGCGGGTTAGCGGGTTATTATGCGCGGAAAAACTGGTCGCGCATTTTGGACGCTGTCGCTATGGTGGTTCGCCCGCTGCCCTATTACATCTTTGCTTTTGCCCTGCTCCTGCTGCTGGCTTATGTGGTGCGCTGGTTCCCGATTACCGGCGGGGCGTCCCTGGGCGCGGTTCCCACTTTCACCTGGGAATATATCAAAGATGTCCTCTGGCATTCGTTCTTGCCCGCCCTCTCGCTCGCTGTTCTGGGCGGAGCGGTCACGTTCCAAACGATGAAACTAATCGTCCAGAATATCAACTCGGAAAGTTTCGTTCAGTATGCCAAGCTGGGCGGCGTTACCGAAGACCGCATCGTGAGTAAGTACATCATTCGTAACGCCTTACTGCCACAGATCACCGGTCTGGCGCTTTCGCTTGGACAAATTTTCAGCGGGGCACTGATTACCGAAATCGTTTTTGGTTATCCGGGCCTGGGAACGCTGCTTTACCGTGCCATCGTCAATGGAGATTACAACCTGATTATGGGAATCACCATGTTTTCCATCGTTGGTCTCACAACGGCGATCCTGATTGTTGACCTGACTTACCCCTTGCTTGACCCCCGGGTAAGATATACATAAGGATGCCATCTTCATGAAAACCCTTAGAGATCTATTCAAAGATTACCGCTTCAGTTTCAGTTTCATCGTCCTGGTGTTCATCGTGACGATGGCCTTGTTATCCTTTTTCTCGCCGTATGACCCAACTTTATGGCATGTGGTTCCGCGCGATATGAAGCCGTCGGCAGATTACATCCTGGGCACGGATTCAAATGGGCAGGATATTTTCTGGCAGGCTACTCATGCCGTGCGGAATTCCCTGGTGATCTCCCTCATTGCCGGATTGGTTTCCAGAGTGATCGCCATCCTGGTGGGCATGGTTGCCGGCTATAAAGGTGGCAACATGGATCGAATTCTAATGTTTATCGGTGACAGCCTGCTGGTCATCCCGCTCTTCCTGATTATCGTCATGTTAGCCATGCTGGTGCGGCAGCATATGAATCTGGTGGTTCTCGGTCTGCTGCTGTCGCTTTTCGGTTGGGCCTGGGATGCGCGCCTGATCCGCTCTGTAATTTTAAGTTTGCGGGAACGCGAGTTCACCAAAACCGCCATCCTTTCGGGAACAGGGACGATCAAACTGGTCTTGAATGAATACATGCCTTTTACCATGCCCTTGATCTTCTCGACGTTAATCAACAATATGTCCTGGGCGATTGGGTTAGAGATGACGCTGGCCCTCCTGGGCTTGGTTGATCTCAATAATCCCACCCTGGGAACGATGCTCAATTGGGCGATTTTCTACCAGTCAATTCTACTAGGGCGCTGGTGGTGGATTTTGACGCCGGTAATCTTATCGCTCTTTATGTTTATTGCTCTCTACTGGCTCTCGGTCAGCATCAGCGAATACCTCGATCCCCGTACCCGCATTCAGCGGGTTGGAGCGTAGTGGAGACACCGACATGGCAGAAAAGAAACGAACCATCCTCCGAACCGAACATCTTAAAACTTTCTATCTCCTGGAGGTGCAAGGCACCCAGAAGATTGTCCAAGCCGTTAACGATGTGGACATGCGGATTTATGAAAACGAAATCTATGGCATCGCGGGCGAAAGCGGCTGCGGCAAAACCACACTGTTAAAATCGCTTTTTAACGATATTGTGCCCCCCCTGCGCCTGATTGACGGCAAAATTTATTATCGTATCAATGATAATGAAGTGGACGTCACCAGCATCGGCCCGGAAGAAAAACGCAAGCTGCGGATGGAGTACATCTCTTATATTCCGCAGGGTTCGATGAGCGTGTTCAATCCGGTACTCAAACTAAAAAATACCTTTGAGGATTTTATTGGCAGCCACGTCAGCGGGCAAAGCCGCGAAGAAATTTTTGAATTGGCGCACAAACAAATCCTGGAATTGGGCTTACCCAAAAATGTCCTCGATGTTTATCCCCATCAATTGTCGGGTGGAATGCGGCAGCGCGTCACGATCGCTCTGTCCGCGTTGATGAGTCCGCGCATCATGATTGGCGATGAACCGACCACCGCGCTGGATGTGGTGGTGCAGCGGGGCGTCATTCAGATGTTGAAGGATATTCAGAAGAATCTGAAAAACACAATCATCCTGGTCACACACGATATGGGCGTCCATGCCAACATCGCTGACCGGATTGGCATCATGTATGCCGGAAAAATTGTTGAAGAGGCGACGACGGAGCAAATCTTTGCCGAGCCGGTGCATCCCTATACCCAATTCTTGATTAACTCGCTGCCCAAGTTCGGCGACAAAAGTCTCCGCGCCAGTGTGCCGGGCAGCCCGCCTTCCCTCGCCGATCTGCCGAATGGTTGCCCCTTCCACCCGCGCTGCCCGCATGTTAAGGAAATTTGTCGCCAGCAAATGCCAGACTTTTCTCAGCTCGATGAAAACCATAAAGTCGCCTGCTGGTTAGTTGGAGAAAATGCTCATGGATAAGCTGCTTGAGGTCAACGAACTGACCAAACGGTATTCTCAGGGGAATGTGATCGCCAGGATCATCCTGACCGCCGTAGATAATGTCAGCTTTTATATCAAACCCGCCGAAATCTTCACCCTGGCTGGTGAAAGCGGCTGTGGAAAAACCACGACGGCGAAAGTGGTTCTGGGGTTTGAAGAAGCCACATCGGGGACGCTGCTCCACAATGGAAAACCGCAGACCCGCAAGGAAAAGGTTTGGGTCACCGAAGGGGTACAAGCGATTTTCCAGGACCCATTCAGCACCTTCAACCCCCTGCGAACCGTTGATTCCTATTTTCACGAAACCGTGCAGAACTTCCGGTTGGCTCATTCAAAACGAGACACCATTGACCGGATTGATCGCGCCCTGCGGCTGGTGGGCCTGACTTATCCAGAATTTGCCGGAAAATATCCAAACGAATTTTCCGGTGGACAGCTTCAGCGCATCTCCATCGCCCGCGCGTTGTTAACTAATCCGAAACTGATTATTGCTGATGAGCCGGTTTCAATGGTGGATGCCTCCCTGCGGATGTCCATCGTCAATCTGTTCAAACAACTGCGGGATGAATTGGGGGTGAGCATCCTCTATATCACCCATGATCTGGCGACAGCCTATTATGTCAGTGACCGGATTGCCATTATGTTTCGCGGCAACATCATTGAAATGGGAACCGTCGAACAGGTGTTGATGAATCCTCGGCATCCTTATTCCAAGTTGCTGCGCGATTCCATCCCTCAGGCGGATCCGCTAAAACGCTGGACGACAACCGTCACCCTGGCGGAACTCGAACAGGAAGAATACCTGCGACAAGGCTGTAAATTTGCGGGCCGGTGCCCCGATGTGATGGATATTTGTAAAGGTACGGTGCCAACCGATATCGCCATTGACGATGTGCTGGTGAAATGCCATCTATATTCTGACAAACAGAAAATTTAGCGTTTTTTCGGATTCATACGCTATTTGCCGCCAGTACAGTGCAGAGGGAAAAATTCGCATTGTACTGGAAGGCTGGCCCAGTGGCTCGTTGTAGGGACGCTACTTGTGGCGTCCGCAAACTTTTCTGAATTCTCATTCGGTTCTGGTATAGCCTGTAATCTTCGACGACCAAACCGCTTAACTTGATGTCTCTAGGGTGCGGCCTACCTCGCCCCTACAGAAAATCATTCATTTTGCACAAGCGCCGCAAACAAAGTCAGACTTATCTCCCTTTGCCCACCCCATCCTACTGCCGTGCCATCTGTCTCTACAATGATAGCCCGAAGCGAGTCATGATTGATAAAACCCGGCCAGACAAAATCAGACTACCGTTCTTCAACCGCGTGTATCCGGCGATTGTTTCAATTTTTTGAGACTCCGAGGCCGATTGTTTTTCTTTTTGCCCGTAGCTGGCTACACTAGACCACACTCATAACCTTTCAACGAACTGAGAGAGACAGACAATGGACAAGTGGACATACATTTCTCCGGTTGGTAACGGTTCAGCACACACCCGCTTTCAAGAAAAACCCTACTATTCTGAGGGGTTATATGATCTCAATCACGGGCTGTACGCCTGGATGGTGCCGAATGGTTCCTGGGGAGAATCGAATGCCGGGTTAATTGTGGGAGACGGCGAATCACTTTTAGTGGATACCCTGTGGGATCTGACCTACACCCGCGCCATGCTTGATGGTATGCAGACACTCACCAATCAGGCCCCCCTGAGAACCGTCATCAATACCCATGCCGACGGCGATCACTGGTTTGGCAACCAATTGGTCGGCAGTGCCACCATTATCACGTCCGCCGCCAGCTTGCAGGAAATGTACCACACCAAACCCCAATCGTTAATCCTGTTAGGCAAGTTGGGGCAATGGTGCAACCGCTTGGGTTTTATTCCTGGCGCGGGTCAAGTCGGTCATTGGTTCCAGAACATGGTTGCCCCTTACGATTTTGCGTCGGTTGTGCCCCAGTTCCCAACCCAGACATTTTCTGGCACCTTAACCTTAACTATCGGCGGACGTGAAGTCCAGTTAATTGAAGTTGGCCCGGCGCATACCCAGGGCGATCTCATGGTCTATGTCCCCGATGCCAAAACCCTTTTTAGCGCGGACATCGTGTTTATCGGGTCTACGCCAGTCATGTGGGCGGGGCCGGTTGAGAACTGGATCGCGGCGTTAGATCGAATTCTCGCTCTCGACGTTGACACGATTGTGCCGGGACATGGCCCCATCACCGATAAAGCAGGCGTGCAACAAGTCAAAGATTATTGGACATTTGTTCAGGCCGCTGTCCGCCAGCAGTATGAAGCGGGCCGCTCCCCCGAACAGGCCGCGCAGGAGATCGCCTTGAGTGCCGCGTTTCAAGAACAGTTTTTTGCGGCCTGGAACTCGCCGGAACGGATTATGACCAGTACCCATACGATCTACCGCCAACTGAACGGGCAAACCACGCCGCCTAGTGTGCCGCAACTGATTAATATTCTGCGCAAACAAGCCCTGCTGGCCCATCGTCTACCAGAGGCCCAGCCCGCCGTGATGCGAAAGCCCACTCACTAAGAGAGCATCTGAGAAGGTCTTGATCTCACCCAAAATCCCTTTCTACCGCCGAACGGAAGTTTGACTGGGTAATTTGCGATATGTGACAAGGGCTTGAAACTTTAGGATGCTGTTGAAATGCCGAGATAGATAGCATAAGAACTATCAGAACCTATCGGCCTAACTTTTCAGATGCCCTCTAAGAGTTTACTAGCCAATTTGCACCCCCTGCGCCCTGACGCGAAGCGGAAGGGGCCGGGGGATGAGGGCCTCTATGCACCCCTTCTCGCGTTTTTCAATTGCGGAAGCCCCTTATTACCAGTACAATGATTAAAAAGGATTTGGTCTGGTAAATGCACGAACTCCCGGTCACCCAAAGTGTTCTGGAAATAGCTCTCAACCATGCGGCCAGCGCCCGGCGGATTACCGATATTTATCTGGTGGTTGGTCAGCTGGCCTCCTTTGTGGACGACTCCATCCAGTTTTTCTGGGACATGATTAGTGAAGACACCATTGCCCAGGGCGCGCAGCTCCACTTCCGGCGCGAACCAGCAGTGATGCAGTGTTACGACTGCGGCCACCGCTATTACCTCGGCGGTGACTTTAGCTGTCCCAATTGTAGTAGTGATATGGTAGCGGTAGAATCGGGCGAAGAGTTTTATATTGAGTCAATCGAAGTTGAAATGGAAGAAGACATTTACTCCTCATGACCACCAAACGCATTACCATTGTTGAAAATATCCTGAGCGCGAATGACCAACTGGCCGACCAAAACCGGGCGCGTTTAGACGCCAGCGGCGTCTTTGCGCTCAATATCATGGCCTCCCCCGGCGCGGGCAAAACTTCCCTCATTGAACAAACCATCAAGCAGTTAACCGGCACGCTGCGCCTGGGTGTTATCGAAGGCGATCTGGCGACCAGCATTGACGCCGAACGCGCGGAAGCGGCGGGCGCGGTTTCCGTCCAGATTAACACCGGTGGCAACTGCCATCTGGAAGCGCCGATGGTGCGTGACGCCCTGGCGCAGCTTCCATTAGACGATATTGATCTGCTGATTGTGGAAAACGTCGGCAACCTCGTCTGCCCGGCGGGCTGGCGGCTTGGGACGCATCTCAACGTGCTGGTGGCATCCGTCCCGGAAGGCGCGGACAAGCCTTACAAATATCCCGGCATGTACAACGGCGTGGATGTCCTCGTCGTCAACAAAATTGATCTGCTGCCTTATGTCACTTTTGACATGGACTTTTTCCGGCGCGGCGTGGAAATTCTCAACCCCGGCGTGACCACCTTCCCCCTGTCGTGCCGCACCAATGAAGGCTTGGATGCCTGGGTGCAGTGGGTGAAAAACGCCGTCGCTGACTATCGCGCTAATCGTTTATCTTAAGGTTTCGCCCTCAGTTCCTCAAGGCTACAAGCAGATTTTCAGCTAAAGCGGTTCAGAACGGGGCAACAACCGCTTTAGCGATTTAAAGGTTTTACCTCTAGCCTGGGGTTTTGAACCCCAGGCGGAACCTATACAGAACAAATAACCATGACCTACCTGCTCGGCCTTGATCTCGGTACGTCCAGCCTCAAAACCATCCTGTATGAAGTCGAGACGGGGCAAACTGTTGTCAGTCCCGCGCGCGAATATCCCATTCACCATCCTCAGCCCGGTTACGCTGAACAAAACCCCGATGGCTGGTGGAATGCAGCGGTCGAAGCCGTGCGCGCCGTCCTCCACATCTCCGGCATAGACACCGCCGCTGTCCGTGCCATTAGCCTGGATGGGCATATGCACGGCGGTATCCTGCTAGGCGCGGATTTGCGTCCCGTGCGTCCGGCGATCATCTGGGCCGATACTCGCGGCAAACCGCAGGTAGACGAACTGCGAGAATGCCTATCTCTGGCGGATATAGCGCAGCACGCGCCGGGACTGCCAGCGGCAGGCTTCTTTGGCCCTACGCTGAAATGGCTGGCACAGCACGAACCCGATACCTTGCGGCGTACCCATGTCATTGTCATGCCTAAGGATTACGTGCGCCTCCAGATGACCGGCACGGCGGCCACCGACCCCACCGATGCCGCTGCCACCTGGCTGTTTGACATCACGTCCGGCGACTGGTCGGATTGGCTGCTTGAACAGTGTCAAGCTGAACGCCGGTATCTGCCACCCGTCCTGCCGTCAGCCGCCATCGCCGGGGAACTGTTGCCCTCAGCCGCCGCCGCGCTCGGCTTGCCCGCTGGCATCCCTGTTATCACCGGCTGCGCTGATCTTCCGGCGCAGGGCCTCGGTCACCGCCTGTATGCGCCGGGACGCGCCATTCTGGCGATTGGCACTGGTGGACAGGTGTTCAGCCTGCTCAACCAACCGCTGACCGACTCCCAATTACGGTATTATGTGTTTGATTACCCCATTCCCGGTTACTGGTATGTGCAAACCGCGATTTTATCCGCTGGACTGTCGCTGCGCTGGCTGCGGGACACCTTAGGTTTGACCAATCGCCCTGACGCTTACGATTATCTCTCCCAGCTCGCGGCTGAGGTTCCCCCTGGCGCGGATGGCCTGGTTTTCCTGCCGTATCTGGCGGGCGAACGCACCCCGCATATGGACGCCGCCGCCAGCGGTCTGTTCTTGGGATTGCGACTGCATCACACCGCCGGACACCTCGCCCGCGCCGTGATGGAAGGTGTCACCCTGGCAATGGACGAATGTCTATCGCTGGTCTTGGCAGCTTCCGGCGATCCTGATTTAGCCGTCACCATCTCCGGCGGCGCGGCGACTTCCCCGGTCTGGCGGCAGATTCAAGCCGACATCTACCAACGCCCCTTAACCCTGGCCGCCGGAGAAAATCACGGCGCTGTCGGTTCGGCACTGCTGGCCGGAGTGGGCGCGGGAATATATACCTCGTTTGAAGACGCTTGCTCCCACCTGCCCGCTGCCACCACCCAGATTGATCCCAACCCCGCCAACACTGAAATCTACGCCGCCCGCCGTGACCTCTACCGGAGTCTGTATCCCCGCCTCCAAGACACCATGCACCGGCTGAACGCGAGTTAACAGACCATCGGTAAAAGCGATTATGCTGAATATCACGCCCAGATTAATCCAGTTTGTCACCCAACACCCTCGCGCCTGGGAACTGCATCATACTTATGCGACGCTGATTGCCCAATATGGCGGTTTGGCGGATGCGCTCGGACTGCTGCCCCATTTGCTTAAGGTTGATGAACTGACCCAAGAATGTTTGCTGTTGCCGATTGCGGCGCACGGTGATACGGCTGTCGCCCAGTGGCTCGTTGAACACTGTCTTGCGGGCGTTTCGCCCAAACCCGGCATAACCAGTGAGGTGCTGTGGGCTTTAGGCTTTTTGGGTTATGAACCGGCGGAAGCGCTGCTGATTGAACATCTCACCCAGGACAAAACAGCGGATTATTACTCACTGCAAGCGGTCTGTCTGGGTCTGCTGCATTTCTCCTGCGCCGCTTACCAGGATGTGATTCGCCGCGAAGTTGAAGCCTGCTACGGCCAGAATTTATTCAAGGAGTTCGTCCCCGCCTTAGCCTACAAAACCGGCGCGCCTGATCTGCTGGACGGAATTTACGAGCTTGGCCGCACTACCGCCTCTACTGATTGTAACGGAGGCATTTTCCTGGGCATAGCGCTGTATGGCGCGCGCGACTTGTTCAAATCGGTGTTATGGGACGAATACTGGGAAGCGGGTGGCTACGGAACCGGAACGGATCGCTGGGCTTTTGTGGGAACGCAAATTCTGGGCCTCACCCTGGCCGAACTCTATCAGGAAACCTTTCAACACAATGTAGACTATCGCCTGGATATCTTTCACCGGCTGCTGGCCGCGCGCCTGCATTGGCCGCTGTCGCCGCTGCATTTTGTCTCCCCGCCCAACGAAACCTGCGCCGATTTATGGCTGTTACTCAACCGCTGGTCAAACCCGAATCAGACCCAACCGGATTTTTTGCTCCGCGCTGAAGGTGAACTACGCGATAAATTAGCTCAAGACCTTGCTGCCCTGCGCTCCAGCCTCGAACGCGAAACCCTGGCAGAACTGCTGTCGCTAACTGACACTCCCAATTCCACCTGACCACCCTCAAAAAGTAAACAAATGTTCGAACAAATGTTTACCCGTTCGCCTTCCACTTCACTTACACTGTCTATAGGCGGATTATCGAGAGTAGCCGGTGCTTTCAATGATGGACTATGGACTACCGACTAATAACTATAGGCTTGCCATTGCAGCAATTGCGGCGGCAGACCCCCTCCCGCCCGCCGCTGCCAACTTCGCAACACTTTGTGTCCTTGTGCCTTCGCGCCCTTGTGTTACGCTTTTCTCTTTGCGCCTTTGCCGCCGCCAACTTGCAAACTACCGTTAATTTCGCTAGTCTAATATCAACACAAACGCTTATTTTTACCTTCCTTAGAAACGGCGCAGGCAGAAAGATTTCAACCCATGTTTGATTTTAAAAATTTGACTCGTGACGAGATTGAACGCCACAGTGTGGATATGCGCCAGTTCATTCAATTCCAGCGTACCACGCTGCCCAGCGGAATGCGCGTCGTCGAGGCGCATAACAGCAGTGGTTTAACCTTTACCGTCATGCTGGATCGGGGGTTGGACATCTGGCAAGCGCACTATAAGGGTATCCCGCTCACCTGGATCAGCCAGGGTTCGCCCCATCTGCCGGACTTCGGCCAGAATTTTTTGCAGCAGTTTAACGGTGGTCTGCTCACCACCTGCGGTCTGACCCACGTTGGCCCGCCCGAACACGACGACCAAACCGGTGAATTCCGCGATTTACATGGGCGTTACAGCCGTCAGCGGGCGGAAAATGTGCAAATTCTGCCAGTGTGGATGAAAGATAAAAATAACGACAAAGAATATTACACGCTGGAACTCAGCGGTCTGGTCGCGGAATCGACGCTGTTTAAAGAACAGTTGCGCCTGGAACGTACCTACTTTATGACAATGGGCCGCCCCGAAATTGACATCTTCGACAAAGTGACCAACGTCGGAGACACCCCCGCCCCGCTCATGCTGCTGTATCACTTCAACCTGGGCTTCCCGCTGGTCTCCAAAGGGGCGAAGTTATATACGCCTAATCAGGCCGTTTACCCGCGCACCGATGTTGCCCGTTCCGGCCTCTCGACCTGGGCAGATTATGATGAAGCTACCCCCTGTTATGAGGAACAGGTCTTTTTCCACCATGTGAAAACCGCCCGCAACAGCACCCACTCGGAAGTGGCGCTGCTGCACGAGGATTTTGGCCTGTCGCTCTCCTGGGATACGCCCATGATGCCCTATTTCACCCAATGGAAAAACACGCGCCAGGGTGTTTACGTCTCCGGCATCGAACCGGGTAACTGCATCCCTGAAGGCCAGATGGCGGCGCGGCAGCAGGGCCGTTTAGTCTACATTGAACCGGGCCGTGACCACGCCCACCGCTTCCATTCGCGGCTGACGATTCTGGATGGTGTCGAAGCGGTTACGGACTGTCAGCGCCGGATTGACTCCATGCAGCAAAACGGCGTACCGGTAGCCAATGTCAATTTAACGGGTTACACTCCCTAAATGGCTCACTAAAGGCCGGTTACTCGAATTTTCAGACAGGCTCCTTAAGCGTCAATATCAAGTTTTTGCTCCCGAAAACCGAGTTTGGAGTAAACAACGATGGGCGAAACCAAACCAACCCGCCGTCCGCAGTCCAAAGGCCAGTGTGTTTACTGTGGCGCGGTTTATGCCCGCGCCGGTATGAGCAAACACTTACCCACCTGCCCCAAACGCCTCGCCGCCATTGAACGCGCCGATCAACAGAGCAAATCCAAGCCCAAACGCTGGTTTCATCTGCTGGTGGCCGACGCTTACGGCCCGGATTACTGGCTGCACCTGGAAATGGATGCTGCTAAGAAGCTGGCCGATCTCGACCAGTTTTTGCGCGACATCTGGCTGGAATGCTGCGGGCATCTCAGCCGGTTTACCATCGCAGGTCAGGGCTATTCGATTTACCCGATGGAAGATTTTGACGAACGTAATCTAGCAGTCACGCTCGATAAAGTTCTTAAACCGGGCCTGGAATTCCAGCACGAGTACGACTACGGCACAACCACTGAACTCACCTTAAAAGTCATCGGTGAACGGCAGGGCGCGGCGTTGGAAAAACGCTGGCTGAATATCCTCGCGCGGAACAATCCGCCGGAATACCTCTGTGGCTACTGCCACCAGAAGCCCGCCACTCTGATTTGTTCGTACTGTAGCTGGGGTTCGGCAGAAGCGCTGGTCTGTGAGGATTGCAAAGGCAAACATTCCTGCTACATTGAGGAAGGCGATGATTATATGTTTTTGCCTTTGGTGAATTCTCCCCGCACGGGCATGTGTGGCTATAGCGGCTCGGAACTTTATCCGTAAAATCCAGCGTGATTTAATTAACTATTTTCTTTGCAACAGGAATTGTTTTTGTGACTACCGCCGATGTGATTGTCAGCGGCCATCTCTGCCTGGATTTAATCCCACGTATGGAGCGGGTCGCTTTAAATATGTTAACGGCTCCCGGTCAGCTCTGGGAAGTCGGCCCACTGGATTTTGCCACTGGCGGCGCGGTTTCCAACACCGGCGTAGCGTTACACCGGGTAGGTGTTAATGTGCGCCTGCTGGCAACAGTGGGGGATGACCTGATCGGGCAAATGATTATTCGCATTCTGGCAGATCGAGACCCCGCCCTGACCCGATTAATCTCGGTGCAGTCCGGCCAACCCGGCTCGTATACCATTATCCTGGAACCCGAACGGGTTGACCGTATATTCCTGCACTGTACGGGAACCAACCAATTATTCGGCCTGAACAATATTGACTTCGCGCTGCTGCCGGGCGCCAAAATCTTCCATTTTGGTTATCCGCCGCTGCTGCCGCAGTTTATGGTAAACGACGGCGAACAACTGCAAGCCCTCTACCAGCGCGTCCAATCTATGGGGATTGCCACCTCGCTGGATATGACCACGCCGGATCGCAGCGGCCCCGCTGGTCAGGTGAATTGGGTGAAAATCCTCCAGCAAACCCTGGCTTATGTGGACATCTTTATCCCCAGCATTGAAGAAATCACCTTCATGCTGCGCCGCGCCGACTTTGAAAACTGGTACGGCAGCGAGTTTTATGACCACCTGACCGCCGCTTACCTGCGCGACCTGGCTGATGAACTGTTAAGTCTGGGCGTGGCGATTGCGGGATTTAAGCTGGGACGCCTCGGTATTTATCTCAAAACGGCGGGGGCGGAACGCCTGCAACGACTGACAACCTTAAACCTGAATGCCGACATCTGGGCCAACCAGGAAGTTTATTCACCAGCGTTTGCGGTCAACGTTGTCGGCACCACCGGCGCGGGGGATTCGGCCTACGCCGGTTTTCTGGCGGCGCTGCTGCGCGGCCTCAGTCCAAACGAGGCCGTGCGCTGGGCCTGCGCTGTCGGCGCGTGTAACGTCGAAGCGGCTGACGCCACCAGCGGCATTCGCACCTGGGAGCAAACCCAGGCGCGCCTAGTAGACCATTGGCCGCTGCGCCCCGAACGGCTGAAGGGGTGGGCGTAAATTACAACCGCCGCCTCGACCCTTCAATTCTTTTAGAAACAGATTGTGAGGTTTTTATGGCAATCGAATTTGGTCTGGTTCTGGCCGAACGCCAACCACGCGGGCCGGTCAATGCCTGGATGGATAATGTAGATAAAATACTGCCCACGCTTGGCGGCCATTTCCGCAGTCTATGGATGACCGATCATCTCTTCTGGGAAGACTGGTATACCCTGGAAGTCTGGACGGTTCTCAGCTATCTGGCCGCCCAATATCCGAACTTCCAGGTTGGCTCGATGGTCATGTGCCAGAGTTACCGGAATCCAGCGCTGCTGGCAAAAATGGCTGCATCGTTACAGGTTCTCAGCCAGGGGCGCTTGCTGTTTGGCGTCGGCGCGGGTTGGAAAGAAGACGAATATGGCGGCTACGGCTATCCCTTCCCGTCGCCGGGAACACGCGTGGCGCAACTGGAAGACACGCTCGAAATTATTAAACGGCTGTGGACGCAGCCAGGGAAAATCACCTATCACGGCCAGCATTATCACGTTGATGATGCCTACTGCGAACCCAAACCCGACCCACTGCCGCCGCTGATTGTGGGCGGTAAAGGCAGCAAAACCATGAAACTGGCCGCGCGGTATGCCGATTGGTGGAATGTGTCGGACAAAAATTACATGCAGTACAGCGGCCTGGTTGCGACCCTCCGCCAGCAGTGCGCCAGTGTTGGCCGTGACCCGGCCAGCTTGCGTCTGACGTGGTTTGGCCGGATTGCATTAGGAAAAACCGAAGCTGAGGCCCAGGCGCGCGGGGCGTCCGACCTGATGAAGTGGACCCGCGAGAATGCTTTTGTGGGCACACCGGAACAGGTCATCGAGCAGATGCGTCCGTTTATTGAATTGGGCGTGGATTACTTTATGCTGGATGTTCTGGGTCTGCCCGACCCGGATGTAACCGGGATGCTGTTAGAAGATGTGCTGCCCTACCTGAAAAAGTAGCGCTTAAATGGCGCTAGACACCCCTGCGCCAACCCAGTAGACTCGTATTGTAATTGACCTTCACTATTTGTCCACCGGCGGGGATTGGGGCAAAATCAATCCCCGCTCAAAACCACACGAGTCACCAAAATCACCTATGAATCAACCGTTTGTCCGTAACCGCTTCACCTGGCTGGCGTATTTTATGCTGGCTTACTACTCCTACCTGCAAGCCTCTTTAGGGCCAATGATCCCCTTTCTACGGGCGGAACTGAACCTGAATTATGCCCTGGCCGGTTTGCACCTCAGCGCTTTTGCGTTAGGCATGTTTGTGGCCGGGTCTACCGGGGATCGGATTGTCCAGCGGTGGGGTCGTACCCGCGTTTTCTGGTTCAGCGGCACCGGCATGGCGGTTGCGGCCTTGTTGATGGGCTTCGCGCAGCAAGCCGTGTTGACCATTGGCAGCAGCTTTTTGATGGGCGCTATCGGAACGCTGATGTTAGTTATCATCCAGGCCGCCCTGTCTGACCAGTACGGCGAACGCCGCGCGGTGGCTCTCACCGAATCGAATGTCTGTGCCAGCATTGGCGCAACCCTGGCCCCGCTGCTGGTCGGTTTAGGAAACACACTGGGGCCTGGCTGGCGGAGTGTCTTATTTATTGGGGCAGCCGTCGGGACGCTGGCCTGGGTGACGGCTCGGCGCGTATCCATACCGGAATCGCAGCAGTCAAGCAGCCCGACAACCCAATCGCGCGCTCCCCTATCCAAAGCCTTTTGGTCTTACTGGGTCGTGCTATTTCTCTGCGTTTCCATTGAATGGTGCGTTGTGTTCTGGGCGGCGGATTATCTGGAAAAAATCGTCGGTTTAACCAAAGACACCGCCGCGACGGCCAGCAGTTTAGTTTTTGTTGCCGCTGTTATGGGCCGCGCGGTCTTCAGCCGCCTCACCTGGCATCTTCCCAGCAGCAAGCTGCTCTTAGCAGCGATGGCAATTGTCGCCGTTGGCTTTCCGATTTTCTGGCTCAGCCGGACACCCGCGCTGAATCTGGCCGGGTTGTTTATCTGCGGCTTAGGGGTCTCCAACCTGTTCCCGCTGTCGCTGTCCACCGCGACTACCATCGCCGCCGCTCAGATTAACCGTGCCAGTTCCCGCATTTCGATGGGAACCGGCCTCGCACTGTTGATTACGCCGCAGGTGCTGGGCCTTGCCGCCGATCAGGTAGGCATCCAGAACGCCTACGCGATGGTGCTGCCGCTGCTGGCCGCCGCTGC
>DATALK010000658.1:0-10876 GCA_036261085.1 Phototrophicaceae bacterium
CTTGGGTAGACGACCCAACTGCACCATGCCAACGGCGGCTTCCATGTCGGTCATGCGGAAGTTGTAACCGACAATCTCATGATAATACTGCGTGTTCATGCCCTGGTGGCGGATCATCCGTAACCGGCTGGCAATGTCGTCATCGTTGGTCAGAATCATGCCACCTTCGGTGGTGGTCATATTTTTGGTGGGATAGAAGCTGAAGCTGGCCGTGCCCCACGAGCCGGGGAACTGGTCGCCAATGCGCGCCAGATGCGCCTGCGCCGCGTCTTCCAGCAGCACGAGGCCGTGTTTCTGGCACAACGCCTGGAACGCGGGCATGTCGGCGGGTTGGCCGTAAAGATGCACCGGCATAATCGCCTTCGTGCGCGGGGTAATCGCGGCCTCGGCGGCAGCGGGTGACAGATTGTAGGTGTCAGGGTCAATGTCGGCAAACACGGGGCGCGCGCCCACGCACAAAACACACGAAGCCGTTGCAAAGAAGCTGAACGACGGGATAATGACCTCATCGCCCGGCCCGATGCCGTGCGCCATCATGGCGGAGATCAGCGCGGTGGTGCCGTTGCTGTTGGCGACGGCGTGTTTGGCATTGTGTTTTTCCGCAAACGCTTTTTCGAATTCGGCGACTTTTGGCCCTTGCGACAGTTGGCCGCTGCTTAAAACGGCGACCACCGCCTGTTTTTCTTCTTCCCCAATAAATGGTTTTGCGATTGGAATTTGCATTCTATTTCCTTCGTTTCGAGCAGGCGACGGCCTGCCAATCCAGATACAAAGTTCGACAAACACTTCCCAATAACCGGGTTTGTCGGTTAATAGGTTGAAGATACTGTGTTAACTACAATTCAGTATATAACCAAACCAGATGAGGGGGTGTCAAACCCGCCGGACATGCCCCTGAACCGCTTAGGGTAAACTGGCCGCTTCTTCCGCTGTTTGCACGCGCTTACCGGATGGGGTCACATACCCGATCAATCGCGCCGGATTACCGACCATCAGCGCATAATCGGGCACATCTTTTGTGACCACACTGCCCGATCCAATCATCGCCCAGCGGCCAATGGTGATACCGCAGACAATCGTGGAATTCGCGCCAATGGCCGCGCCCGCTTTTATCAGCGTTTCACTCAGCACCCAGTCATCAGCGGCTTTCAGGCTCATGTCGGCGTTGACCGCGCGTGGGAACATGTCGTTGGTAAAACAGACATGCGGCCCGACAAATACGCCGTCTTCGATGGTGACGCCGTGAAAAACCGACACGTAATTCTGAATTTTGACTCGGTTGCCAATCTGCACCCCGGCATCCACAAACACGCCGCGCCCTAAAACACATTCGCTGCCAATGTGGGCCTCGCGGCGGATATGGCACAAATGCCAGATTTTGGTATCTTCCCCAATGGTGGCGTTGGCTTCCACTTCAGCGGTGGGGTGAATAAAGATCATGGGTTGCTCCTTACCTCCGACAAGATTGTTTTTACATAGGCTTCATTTAAATAGCAAAGCGGCGATCTGACTAGGGTAGACTTCGGGCGGCCAACGTTTCGGCCACAAAAGCCGCGACGGCTTCATGCCCGGCGGGCAACCAGTGCATGTTATACGGCTGATACGGACAGGCAACCAGACGGCGCAGCGTTTCCCGCAAATCATAAATCGGCACACCTACCGCTGCCGCGATTTCGGTCAGGATACGCTGCGGCTGTTCCAGATCAAAACGAGCGCTGTCATTCAAATCCACCGAACGGGGATAATACGCCAAATCAGCCGTTGGGCAGACCTGCACGGAAGCCGGAACGATCACTGCCAGCACTTGCCCGCCGTTGGCGGTGGTCACGTCCTGAATCTGGCGCAGTTGTTCCGTGATTTGCTGGCGCGCCGCGTCAAGCTGCGGCGCATTCTGTTCCAGCGCGGACAGATTGCTCAACGTATACCCATCCGGGTGCGGACGGTTACGAACCAACTCCACCAGCGGGTCAAGGATATTTAAATCCAGAAACCGCCGCAAATGTTTCAGTCCAACCAGCGCGGACAGACTGTCGCCTTCCGGTTGGCCGAAGCCAATGCTGGCGCGGAACTGATCCTCGCTGATTAAGATGTCGCCGAGATCGTTGACAAAAAACTCAACAATGACGACATCCGGCTGGTAAACTGGCACAAAAGCGGTCATCACCGCCGCATAATGCTGCGGCCCATAGCCGGTCATCGCAAAATTCTGCACTTCAATCGAGCGTTGCGGGTACTGTTGGCGCAGTTGGGGTTCCAGTAGGCGCGGCCACGCCAGTTCCGTATTCACGCCTTCCGCACTGGTGAAAGCATCACCGACGGTGAGGATGCGGAAAGTATTCACGGCTTTTTCGGGCGAGTATTCGGGGCCGGGAAAACCGAGCGAATTGGCCGTCACCACATAATCATAACCGGCCCAACGCAGGCGTGTCACCGTCGAGGGCTTGAGCGTCCAGCCAAAATCCGGGTGCGGTTGCAAGGCCGGGCGTTCGCCCCAGCCATTAACCTCCTGCGGCGCCAACTGCCGTACTAGCAGTTCACCCCCAGCAGCCAACACCCCGACCACCACAATGACCGCCCCCAGGCGCACGGCAACTCCCTGCCAGCCCACGCGCTGATAAAGCTGGCCCAAACGTTTTTGCACCTGGTTCGTAGTCGTTTCCAGCACCACCGCGCCAACGACGGTCAGGACAATCGCTGCCAGGGTTCCCAACAGGAAACGCACGCCATTATTCAGATTATCCGGCACACAAATTAATACCAGCGGCATGTGTACCAGAAACAACGCATACGAATGTTTGCCAACCCACAGCCAGATTTTGGCCCACCACCCCTGGCGGCCGCCCGCCCGACTTTGCAGCGCGGCATACAACAGCCCAAAGGCCCCGATGCCGAGCATAAACAAAGCAATGGTCATCCCTAACAACGTCAGCGACAGCCCAAAACCGGTAACAAACAGCGCCAAACTCCCCAACACCGCCGCTGGGGCACGCAGCCGCCGATCAACCCCGGCATAATCGCGCTGCATCCAGGCCGCCAGACTGATGCCAAACACAAACTCCGGCAAGCGGGTGATAAAAATTGCGCCGCGGGACCACGCATCCAGATAATCGGTAAACACCAGCAGGCCCACTGCGCGGATGCCAAAGGAAACCGCACAAGCGACCACTAACAGGCGCGTTGGCCCCCAGCGGCGCAGTCCGGCCCACAGCAGGGGATATACGGCATACAGTTGAATGAGCAAGCCAATGTACCACCAAGCCGCGCTAAAAGCGTATAACTGTGAGGGGGTGATCCGAATGCCGAGCAGACTCAAATAAAAGTTCGGATCGGTCAGGCTGGCGTCCAGCACATTCACAAAAAACGAGCCGAATAAAACGAAGAGATGGGCCATCCACCACAACGGGTAAATCCGTTCGGCGCGCCGTTGATAAAACGAACGCAGCGGTAATGGCTGATTGGCCGAGCGCCGCAGCAACCCCCAGGTCAAACCAAAGCCACTGATAATCAGGAAAAGCTGCACCCCATGATCGCCCAACCAACCGAAGTAACGCAGGGCATTCACGGGCAGATTTAGCCAGCCATAACCCTGGAGGGGTTGGAGTTGGTTGATGCGCTCGGCCAGCGGCGGCCAGGCGGCATTGGGATTGGCGAAGTAGGGGCCGCCAAAAATATGTTCGGTCAGGTGAACCAGGAAAATCCAGACAAAAGCTGCCGCCTTGATATATTCGACCCAGGCCAAGCGCCGGGTCTCGTGGGTCTGCACTTCGCTCTGATTAGTCTTTGCAAAGGTTGTCATCATTCTGCCCGTAGATTGTTGGGTTGCACTTTAAAACTAGATTAAAAAATAGACTTCACATCTTCCTAAAAGGATACAAACGACCATCGCCCTTTTGATAATTCAACCTTTCACAAATACGAAAATTTCCCCAAAAAGGATGATTTACCGTATCAAATCCATTTGAATAACGTTAGGCTATGAGGAATTTGTTGTTAGTTGGAGGTAAGGTCGTGGGACTACAGTCCAATCATCGTCAAGTAATGTCAGCGCAGGATGCAGCCAAGGGCGGTTTTTGTGGTCAATAACAATCCAAACGATACTTCTCCAGACGCCCTGGTCAATCCGAATGGAGAGACAGACGTGAAAATTTCACTGGTTGTTCCCGCTTATAATGAAGCTGAAGGCGTGGCGCAAACCGCTGAGGCGATGCGCTCCATTCTTATTTATCTACGCAAAAAATATGATGTTGAGGTCGTTTTTGTGAATGATGGCAGTCGTGATAACACGGCTGAACTGCTTCAGGCGGAATTCCAAGCGGATAATAAGGTGCGCGTAATCTCTCATGAATGTAACAAGGGCCTGGGCGCGGCTATCCGTACCGGTTTTCAACATGCTGGGGGCGACATTATCATCACCACCGATTTTGACGGCACCTATCCGCTGAATACCATTCCGCAGTTGTTGAGCAAAATGCTGGTCGAAAAAACCGATATTGTTACCGCCTCACCGTACCATCCGCAGGGCCATGTCCAGGGTGTGCCGCGCTACCGGTTGATTTTCAGTTTTGGCGCATCGCTGCTGTACCGCCTCCTGGTCAAATGGAATATTCATACCTGGACGGCGCTGTTCCGGGCGTATCGCCGTTCGGTGATTGATACTGTCACCTTTGAGAGCAACGATTTCCTGGCCGGAACCGAACTGCTGGTGAAAGCCATTCGTGCCGGTTATACCGTGTCGGAATTCCCGACGACGCTGTATGTGCGGACGTTCGGCCAGTCCAGCATCAAAATTGCGCGGGTAACAATGCTGCATCTGAAATTCCAGGCCAAGTTGTTAAAGGCGGCCCTCACCGGCAACCAGGCGGACGTTCAACCACATCCAGCCAAAAGCAGCTCTTAGTCGTCCCATTTTGGCGCTATCGCGTCATTTTTTAACCTGAGTATAGTATCGGGGTAAGGTATCCCTTACCCCTGTTAATGCGCGCTATGATGCAAGAATGGAAAATTCAATAAGATTGTAGGTGAATTTTCTTTTGGTTTAATTCTTTTTAAGCTCGTAGTCGGATAAGATGAGTTTAATGGGTTATAACGGCGGCCCGATGTGGCTGCTCGCCGGGAAGTGCACACCAGCGCTCCCCGACAGCCCTCGTCATTTTTATCGAGTTAATGTACTAGCAGTATTTTCGTAGCAGCAAACACGAGTCCGGGCGTGTTCATGGGAGTAAAATATGGGGCAAGCGGGAACAAAACGAGTCGCTATTATTGGCGGCGGGATTATGGGCGTCACGCTGGCATATAAGCTGGCGCAGGGTGGGCTGCACGTTGCCGTGTATGAACGCGGCGATAACCTCGGCGGCCTGGCCGGTTATCTGCCGTATCAGGGTGCGCGCCTGGATCGTTTCTATCACACCATCCTCAGCAGCGATATGTCCATGCAAACGCTGATGAAAGAGGGCGGCGTGGCGGACAAGCTGCACTTCACCGCCACCCAACAGGGTTTTTACGACAAGGGCCATGTTTATCCGTTTAACACCCCGGTAGATTTTTTGCTGTTCCCCCCGCTGAATTTATTCCAGCGTTTCCGGCTGGGTTTGCAGGTCATCTACGCTCAGTTTGAAAGCAACTGGGAAAAGATGGACACCCTTCCGGTTGAAGATTGGCTGGTGCGGGTCAGTGGGCGCGGCGTGTATAACAAGGTCTGGAAACCGCTGCTGCGCGCCAAATTCGACAGCACGTCGGAAAACGTCCCGGCGACTTACATCTGGTCACGGCTGCGCCGGATGATGGGCACGCGCGAAGGTGTGACCTCCAAAGAGATGATGTGTTACCTGGAAAACGGGTATTACACGCTGATTGAGGCGTTAGCCCAAAAAGCCGAAGCGCTGGGGGTGACGTTCCATCTGAACGCCCCGGTAGACGAAATTGTGATTGAAGCGGGCCGCGCCACCGGCCTGCGCCGTCAGGGACAGGTAGAGACATTTGATGCCGTCATCAGCACCCTGGCTTCACCCATTCTCAGCGATCTGATTCCGAATGCGCCGCCGGATTTTCGCGCGCTGCTGGCGCGCCAGCAGTATCTGGGCGTGTTATGCCCGCTGCTCATCCTCAAACAGCAGTTGATGCCTTATTACGTCTTGAACATCACCGACGACTCGATTCCCTTTACGGCGGTGGTGGAAACGACCAATCTGATTAACCCGGAACACGTTCAAGGTCTCCATCTTGTTTACCTGCCGAAGTATCTCGCGCCGGATAACGATATGGCGAATTGGCCGGACGAACAGGTAAAAGCGGAGTGGCTGAAACATTTCCGCCGCATGTTCCCCAATTTTGACGAACAGAATATTGTGGACTTCATTGTGCAGCGGGCGAAGTATGTGGAACCGATTCGCCCGATGGGAACCCGGCACGAAATCCCGCCGGTCAAAACGCCGGTCAGCGGGCTGTACATGGGGAACACGGTTTTGATTTATCCCGAATTAGGCAATGGCGAGGCGGTCACCCGCTTTGCCGCCCAGTTGGCTACCAGCATCCTGACCGCGCATTCAGATGGGTAGAACCGCTGGACGGAAGGCCGTTTCAAGCTATTGCGTAACAATCCAGGAGAAGAATATATGTATGCCAGTCGTTCAGCCGCTCCGTCCCAACCGGTGGCAACAACCCGAATCCGTATTGCTAATCTGGTCATGTCCGCTTTGCTGATTGGAAGCATCATTTTCTTGCTGTTTTACCGCTTGGACTACTATCCTAATCCATGGTATGACGAAGGCGCATACATGAAAGTCGCCAAAAATTATGCTTACAATGGTGTGTATGCGGACTATAGCAGCGAGGGGAATCGTTTTTTCGGCCCGGTGATAAGTACAGGGCCAACCGTTATTCTGCCGGTCAGTATGATGTTCAGTGTGTTTGGCCCAAGTGTATTCGCGGCGCGAACGGTGCCAGCTCTGTACGCGGCCCTCATGCTGCTGATCCTGTTTTTCCTCGCGCGCCAGTTGACGGGTAGCCGGACTGCCGGTATTTTAGCGGTTGTTTTGGTATTCACGGCCCCGGGTGTTGATTTTCAGTACTATGCCCGGATAATTATTGGTGAGATTGCTGGCATCAGCTTTTTACTGGGGGCGTTATGGTTTTGGCTTAAACCCGGAAAAATCCCCGTCCAACAATTGCTGATCGTTGGTCTTTTGTTTGGTTTGGCGTGTGTCACCAAAACCCAATTTGCTACTTTTATCTTGCCCGCCTTGCTGCTGGCCTGGATTGTTGATTTAGTGTGGTACAAACAGCGGCCCTGGTTCTATTATGTCATTCCAGGGATTACGGCTGGCATTATAACCTTTGGTTGGTTATTTTTTGCCATCGCGGTGTTGGGTGGATCGGATGTGATCGCGGAAAATTGGACTGCATTTCGTTTCGCCAGTACGAATGCCTTTAGTTTGAGTTTTGCCAGTATGCGGCGCGCCATGGATTTTCTGACAAGTCATGGGGTCTATGGTGGTTTGCTGCTTTCGGGGCTTTTGTATACGGGTTTACTCGCCTTGCGCCGTACCACAGAGGGACAGTTATGGGGCGTATTTCTGCTGTTCCTGGCTGGCAGCGGCATGATGTATCTGATAGCGGTGCCGGAGTGGACGCGCTATGCCTTGCCCGCCCTCGTGCTGGGGACGATTCCGCTTTTACAACTGGTTGTCCGGTTGGCGGCGAACCTTCCCTTCCAAAAATTAAGTCTGCGCGGGATGCTGGCTGGTCAAGAAATTCAAGGGGTGGCACTGCTGGGTATACTCGTCAGCGCGCTGGTACTCTCCATGATTATCGCGCCTCTAGCCCGGATGGCGAATAATACTTTGCGGCATGGGGAGTATGAGGCGGCTTATAATGTAGCAGCATACATTCGAGCAAATATTCCACCGGATGCGTTAATCGAAACCTGGGAAAAGGAACTTTCCATTATTACCGACCATACCTTCCACTATCCACCCCAATTGATCGAACTAACGATGGGGGATGATATGTTTCGTGAGGATACCGATCATTCAAAAAAAACATATGATTTTAGGAATTATGTGACCCCCGACTATGTAATCGCCGGTCCATTTTCCAAATGGGTGAATATCTATAAGCCTGAGACGTTGCGAGAACAAGGTTATAAACTGATTTACACCTACTATCTGTATGATATTTACCAACGTGGGTAATCGTCGGTTGACGAGACCCAAAACCCAATAGGGGAGTTGTCTAGATGTTTTTTCTTATAACAATTCTGGCGAGTCTCGTTTTTTCGTTCCAGCCGATCAATCCCGGCTGTGAGGCTCCCGCTAACTCCGTCGTAGCAGAAAATTGCCAGGCCGGGACGGACGACTGGCGCATTACCTCCGATGTCTTTGGGATCGAGGGCTATGTTTCGCTGGAGAGTGTCACGGCGGGTGACACGCTGGAATTTTTTGTTAACACTACTGCCCCGGCTTTTGACCTCTATATCTACCGTAGCGGCTATTATGGCGGGCTGGGTGGGCGCCTCGTGGAAACCATCGAGAATCTGGCTGGGGTTCAGCAAGTCCCCTGTGATGTTGACGCCGCCACCGGTTTAATAACATGCAGCCGGTGGGCCGCCAGTTACCGTCTGACCATCCCGCAAGAATGGGTGTCCGGCATCTATATTGGCAAACTGGTACGCCGTGATAACGGTGGCGAAAATCAGATACTATTTGTGGTCCGGGATGACGAGCGAGCTTCTGACATCCTGTATCAGATGAGTACAACGACCTACCAGGCTTATAATGGTTATGGTGGCAAATCAATTTACAACTTCAACAGTGGGGAATGTCCTACCGTATCAGAGAATGCCCGGGCCGTAAAAACTTCCATGAACCGTCCGTATGGCAGTATGATCGGCAGTGTTTTTAACCCCAATATCTATGACTATGTTGAATATCCTTTAGTTCACTGGCTGGAATCGCAGGGCTATGATGTCACCTACTCGACGAACCTGGATACCCACCGTTCCGGTTTGCCAAATGCGAAAAATGCGTTGCTCAGTCACAAATTGTTTGTTTCCAGTGGGCACGATGAATATTGGACCCAGGAGATGCGAAATGCGGTCACAGCGGCCCGGGATGCGGGCGTAAACTTAGCCTTTTTCTCGTCAAACGTGGCGTACTGGCGCATCCGGCTGGAAAATGACCCCATCACCGGGAAAGCGGATAGTGTCATGGTCGGTTACAAAACAACGGAAAGTGGACAACCCGACCCGGTGATGGCAACCGGCACTTACCGTGATCCTGCCGGGGTCAACAATCCCGAAAATGAACTGGTTGGCATTCAATACATGGGGGACAACGGTCAGATTTTTTTCCCCGTTCGGGTCACAACCGAACAGGGCCAGGATCGGATTTATCGGAACACTGGGTTGGATGCCATGCCCGCCAACACCTACATTAACCTGGGTAAAAATCTGGTCGGCTGGGAGTGGGATCAGGTTGTAGACAATGGTCACACCCCCGATGGCCTCACAATTTTGGCCGAGTCTCCGTCTTACGGGGCGAAGTTGATGGATGCGGGTCGCTATTATGATGTAAGTACCAATGTGTCCCATATCACCCGTTATACCGCCCCCAGCGGCGCTACCGTATTTGCTACCGGCACCAATCAGTTTTCATGGGGCCTAGCCATTGTAGAACCTAACCCGATCATCCAGCAGATGGTCTATAATGTTTTTGCTGATATGGGTATTCAACCCGCCACTCCCGCCGAAACACTGATTATAGATGGCGCCACTGATGGTCAGACCCCTCAGCTTGACCAGGCATCATTTATATCAAATGCTATTGATAATCAAGCGCCCGTTATTTCGAATATTCAAGTGAATGCCCGCGAATTCGAGGCTACTGTTCAGTGGGAGACCGATGTCCCCACCTCGGGGCAAGTTTGGGTGCGGGTGGCCGCAGACAGTGCTGACCAAGACGTATTCCCGCCGCCGCCGCTCATCGGTGTCCAAGCCAGCCACACGGATACCCGGTTACAACATGAACTCACTTTTGGCGGGCTGGAACGGGGCGCAAATTACACGCTCCAATTGATTTCTGCCGATGAAATGGGTCATGTTGTTATCACTGAACCGGTAAACTTCAGTGCTGATACCGGGGGGACTACTGGACAAATACGCATGTTGTTCAAGCCAATCATACGGGCTACCCGTTGTTTATACGATACGAACCCGGCGGCAGTGATTAGTCTTGCTGTCGGCGGCCTGGTTCTGGCCTTAGTAATGGGCGGTAGTATTGTGTTCATGTTACGGCGTCGGCGCCCCGCATGAACCCGGCCCCGACGGAGGCGGCCCAACCGTCCCGATTACGGTTACTGATTTTCCCCCGGTATCACCTGCTGGCCGTTTTGCTGCTGGCGGCGGTGGCGCGTTTGCTGCTGCTTGCCAGCGGCAGTGTGTCCTTCCATGCCGACGAGTCCATTGTTGCCTTGATGGCGCGGCATATCGGACAGGGCGTGCGGCCCACCTTTTTTTATGGACAGGCGTATATGGGCAGTCTGGATGCCTGGCTTGTTGCCCTCGGTTTTCAACTCCTGGGCGAGTCGGTTTTGACGGTGCGCGTCGTCCAGAGCGCCTTATATCTGCTGGTTGTTGCTGCCGGGTATTTCGTCGCCTGGAAATTGTCGGCGCGGCCCATCGTGGCGGCTGTCGCCGGGTTGACCCTTGCCATCCCGACGGCTAATGTCGCCCTCTACACTACCGCCACGCTCGGCGGCTATAACGATTTATTCTGCGTTTGAACCTCATAACCCAACGCCGATTCCGTTTCCATAAATGCCCGTTTTCAGGCATAATTAAAACGACAAAACAGGTTTATAGGAAAGCGGGACGGATGGAACC
>DATALK010000659.1:0-12524 GCA_036261085.1 Phototrophicaceae bacterium
ACCACACGGGCGACAGCCGCTTAACCCAGGATGGCGCCGCTGTGGGAACCTTCCAGTACCTCAGCCCGGAAGCCTGCGACGGTCAACTGCCGGACGAACGTTCCGACATCTGGTCATTCGGGGTGATGGTGTACGAAATGCTGACTGGAGCGCCGCCGTTCCGCGGCGAAACTCCGGCGGCGGTGATCCGTGAGATTCTGAACAGTCCGCCGCCGGAGTTAACGCGGTATCGAGACGATGTGCCGCCAGAACTCAGCCAACTGCTGCAACGAATGCTGGCAAAAAACGCGGTAATGCGGTTGTCTAGTTTTCGGCAGGTGGGAGCCGAGTTGGAAGCCATCTTGCGCGGCGGTAAAGTTCCACATTGGCCGGAAGCGTCCATTCTGTCTAATCCTCAAACCGTAATTGAAGCCGATGCGAAAACGAGTGAGCCGCTGACGCCCCGTTTGCTGACTAAGTTATATACACCCGTGCCGCGTCCAAATCTGGTTTCGCGGGCGCGGCTGCTGACCCGATTGGATGAAGGTATGACACATCAGCATCCTTTGTTGCTGGTGTGCGCACCAGCGGGTTTTGGCAAAACAACACTGGTCAGCGAGTGGATCAGCCGCCAGTCCGTCGCGGTAGCGTGGTTGGCGCTGGATGCGGAAGATAATGATCCAATCCAGTTTTTTAGCTACCTGATAGCGGCCTTGCAGCGCCTTCAACCGGGATGTGGCGAAACGACGCGGCAACTGCTGCAAGCGCCGCAAATGCCGCCGGTACAAACGCTGATCGCACCTTTGATTAATGACCTCGCCGCCGCTGCTGAAACGATAACGCTGGTGCTGGACGATTATCATCTGATTAGCTCCGCGCTGATTCACCAGTCGCTTGAATTTTTATTGGAGCGCTGCCCGCCGAATTTGCATCTGGTGATGACGACCCGCGAAGACCCACCTTTTCCGCTGGCGCGATTACGGGTTCGTAACCAGGTCACGGAAATTCGGGAACGCGATTTGCGGGTAACAACCGCTGAAACCGCTGCGTTCCTGACCCAAACGATGAATTTGCACCTGCCGCCGGACGTGGTGGCGGCGTTGGCGACCCGTACCGAAGGCTGGATGGCCGGATTACAACTGGCGGCGCTGGCCTTGCGGGAAAACCCCGATGAAGCCGGAACCTTTGTGGAGGCGTTTACCGGTGATGACCGGTACATCGTGGATTATCTGGTGACGGAGGTGTTGGCCCATCAACCGGAGGATATTCGGGATTTCTTACGCCAGACCTCGATTCTTGACCGGCTGACGGCTTCGTTGTGTAACGCAGTGACGAGGCGGGATGACAGCCACACGCTCCTCGAACGTTTAGAAGCGGCCAATCTGTTTTTGATGCCCCTCGATCACCGGCGGGAATGGTTCCGCTATTACCACCTGTTTGCAGAGTGTCTGCAATCCGGGCTGGAGTCGAAGGAAGCGGCGGCCCTGCACCAGCGGGCAGCCCAGTGGTATGAGACGCACGGCTATAACAGTCCGGCGATTCACCACGCGCTAACGGCGGCAGCCTTAACCGGCGATTATGGCGAGGCCGGGCGTCTGATTACTGCCGCTGCCGATGACACCTTTGAACGCGGGGAAATTCTGACTCTTGGCGGCTGGTTGGCGGCGCTGCCGGAAACGCTTATCCGGGCGAATGGCGATTTGGCGACTTACAAGGGATGGGTCTTGATGTTGAGCGGTCAGGTGACAGAAGCGGAAACTGCCGCCGCTGCCGCTGAAGTGGTTTTTCACGAGCTGGCAATCACGGATACCCGTTTGGGGCGACTGTTCCTGCTGCGGTGTTATATCGCCCTGAGCCGCCAGGATTATGAAGTGGTGACGGAATTGGCGGCGAATGCTTTGCGCCACTTTGAGGAAAAACAGATTCAGTGGCGGATTATGGCGCTGTGGGTGCTGGCCGAGGCCCAGGAGCGAACGCGGAGTGTGACCGAGGCCATCACGTCGCTCCGCGAAGCCGGACGGGTGGGGCGGGGGAGCGGAAATCAGATTTCCAGTCTGTTGATTGATAATACTCTGACTGCTGCCTTGAACGAAAATGGTCAGCGCCAGGTCGCCGTGACGATTTGTGAGGAAATCCTGGCGCATTTCCCCGATCAGCAGAAACCGTTATCGCCATTAGTCGGTATTATTCTGGTGCGCCTGGCGGCGCTGGAATATGAGGCCAATCAACTAGATCAAGCCGCGCGGCATCTGGAACAGGGGCGAGACTTATGTGAGCAAATCGCGGTGAACGATTTGTTATCATTTGCTTACGGTATTTCCTCCTGGTTGTTATCCGCTCAGGGAGAGGCTGACGCGGCGGTACGGATGCTGCAAAAGGCGCGCCAGTATCTCGCGGAGGAATCGCTTTCGGATGCCGGTTGGCTGAATGCCTGGGAAATCACACTGAATGTGCGGCGCGGGCAGTTGGGCGGGGCACAGCGCTGTGTGGAAGCCGCCGGACTGCTGGCTGATTCCACGCCCCGGTTTTTGCGGGTGGAAGAACATTTAGCGTATGTACGCCTGCTGCTGGCGCAGAATCGGCTGGATACAGCGCGAGAATGGCTGGCGCGGCTGGAAGGTTTTTTGCGCGAACGGGATTTAACGCGCTGGCTGATTACCGCTCACATTTTGCAAGTGTTAGTGGCGGAACGTTCCGGCCACCATGCGGACGCGCTGAAGCTGCTGAGTCAGGCGGTCAGCCTGGCCGCGCCGGAAAATTATGCGCGCGCTTTTCTGGATGAAGAGGCGCAGGTGTTAGGGCTGCTGCCTGCTGTAAGACAGATTGCCCCGGCGTTTGTGGCGCAGCTTGTGGGTGATATGGCCGTCACGCGGTCTAAATCGGGCGGCATGGTGCAAGCCTTGGTCGAACCTCTCAGTGAGCGTGAGTTGGAAGTGCTGCGGCTGATCGCTGCCGGGTATGCCAACAGCGAAATCGGCGAAAAACTTTTTATCACGGTGGGGACGGTCAAACGGCACATCAATCATATTTACGATAAGCTGGCGGTTCACAGCCGCACCCAGGCCATTCTGAAAGCCAGAGAACTGAAGTTGTGGCAAGACGCTGGGGCGTAAACCAGCAGCGCCATATTCCTGCCATTGACAAATTCCCAAAAGCGCATAGATTACGGGGCGTCATATAAGCTGAATACGAGTGCCGGGCATGTTATTTCAAGTACGTCCAATCAGTTTACGCGAACAGGTGGTGGAGCAAATTCGAGCGGCGATTATTGAGGGACGGCTGAAGCCCAATGACCATATCACGGAAGTTACCCTGACCGCTCAATTAGGCGTTAGCCGGACGCCTGTCCGCGAAGCGCTGATTTTACTGGAACGGGAAGGATTAGTGGTAGCGACCCCCAATCGGGGTTGTTTTGTGCGGGCTTTTACGGAACAAGATGTAGATGAGATTTTCTCCATTCGCACAGCGCTCGAAAACTTCGCCGGTGAACTGATTATTCGGCGGCTCGACACCCTCGATTTCGGCCATCTAAATAGTCTGATTGAGACCCAACGGTATCAGATTGAACAGGGTGATCTCAAACAAGTCCGCCGTGTGGATATGAGTTTTCATCAATATCTGATCGAAAAGAGTGAACATTCCATGCTCATCCGTAGTTGGAACGAATTGGTGGCTCAAATTGCGGCAGTGCTGCAGTTGCGCGCCCTGGCAATTCCCCATTACGATGAGTATGAGGCCATGCGCGACCACTGTGCGATTATTGAGGCTTACGAGCAGCGTGATTTTCCCCGATTGGCCGAAGTCAACCGCGAGATCAACACGCGGGTGGCTTTTGAGTGCAAACGGGGTATCGCCCGCACCAGTTAGAGTTAGTTGTCCGATAACATTAAATTGACGGATGTTGGTGTGGCGACCCCATCTGTTAAGTGTTAGTTGTCATTGGTAAAGTGAGAAGAGATGTCCAAACGCGGTCAGTTTGTTGTGCTGGAAGGCAATAATGGCCTGGGGAAAACGACCCAGGCGCATTTGCTGGATCAGTATTTGACGCAGGAAAATATTCCCCATCGGCTGTATTGTTTTCCCCGGTACGACTCGTTTTTTGGCAAATTGGCCGCCGCGTTTTTACACGGCGAACATGGCAGCGTGGAGAGTACCAGTCCGTATTTTGTGGCGCTGACCTTTGCCAATGACCGCCTGCTGGTTCGGGATGAAATTCGCGCCGCGTTAGCCGAGGGGCTGATTGTGGTGGCAGACCGGTGGGTATCGTCGAATCTGGCCGTGCAAGCGTCCAAATTTGCCAATGAGGGCGAGCGCGAGACCTTTAACCGCTGGGTGCAAGAATTGGAATACGATGTGTTCCAGCAGCCCCAGCCGGATTTGACCATTTACTTGCGGGCCAGACCCGAAATTTCGATTCGCAATTTGCTTAAACGTGGCCGTGCGGATATTGAAGAATCCACGCAGATGGTCCGCGCCAGTTTTACGCAATACGAGCGATTGGCGGCAGACCTGCCCAATTGGGTGCTGCTGGATTTGGAGCCGGGCGCGCCGGAAGGTGAAATCCTTTCAATAGCGGTGGTGCATTCGGCCATCATCTCCCAGCTCCAAAAGGCTCACGTCTTTCTGTGATCTTTTTGGCGCAAGGTATTCTTTAGCTCCGTCTGTCACAATCCCTAACTATACCGGTAGCAATATCGTTTGAAGGTGTGGAATGAGTGATGCCCAAGGAGTGATTAATCCGCCCCGCCGCAGCGTTGGCCGATTGATTTTACGGAATACGGTGTTTAGTGTGGGGGCGCAGGCCGCGCTCCGGGGACTCAGCTTTTTATTTACGATTTTAATCACGCGAACTCTGGGAGACGCCGCTTTCGGCCAGTATTCGGTGGTGCTGGCATGGGCCGGTTTGTTTTCCTTTATTGGCGATATGGGCGTGACCCAATATATGACACGCGAGGTCGCCCGCGATTCAAAACGCGCGGCGGACTTGTTCTGGGATACGGCAGCGCTACGTTTTATCCTATCGATCGCGGCTATGATTATTACCATTGGGGTGGCAGCGCTGAAGCCCGACCCCTACGAACCAGAAGTGGTACTGGCAATTGCACTTTATACACTGAGCTACTTTCTGCAAGCTGTCTTAGCGCCACTTCAAAGTGTGATTGCTGGCAATGAGCGGCTGGACATCCTGGCTGTGTTGGCGGTTCTCGGCCAAATTATCTACATGGCTGTCGGTGGCTTATTTTTGTTTGCCGGTTTGAATTACGTCTGGTTAGTGGTTGCCTCCCTTGTAAACCTGCCGGTGTTAATTGGCTTGAGTGCCTGGGCCATGCGTCGTAACCGGTTGCAACCGCCGCGTTTTCACCTCACACTGCGATTCTGGCCGCGCTTACTCGCGGCTGGGATGCCGTTTGCTATGATTCAAGTGGCGCTGACATTTAACTTTCAGGTGGACACCTTGATTTTGAAAGCCTGGCAGCCAAACGAAGTCGTGGGCTGGTATAACGCGGCGTATCATCTGACCCGCTCACTGCTGATTTTGGGCAGTGCTTTGATTGTGGTGATACCCATTACTTTGGCCCGCGAACATGCCCAGAATCCGAAATCTATTCTGCCCTGGTACTATCGCTCAACCAAGTTTATGGCCTTTATCGGACTGCCGCTGGCGGTTGGTGGAACCTTGCTGGCGGATAAAATTATCCGGTTGTTATACGGCGCAGATTACGCCCCGGCAGCGATTGCCTTTGCCATCTTAATCTGGGATACCCCACTGCTGATGTATACCGCTTTGTGCGGTAATCTGACAACTTCCATCAAAAAAGAGCGCTATTCCATGCTGTTTTATGTTAGCCTGGCGGCGCTTAATCTCATTCTGAATCTGATCTTTATTCCGCAATATGGCATTTTCACCGCCGCCGTTACTACTGTGTCGGCTGAGTTGACCGGCGCGCTGCTTTTCTATCGCTTTTTTCGGCGCGAATTTGGTGAAGGTTTGGGCTTTAAACATATGGTACGATTGGTCATTGCTGCCGGGTTAATGGGTGTCGTAGTTTATCTGTTGCGCGACTATCACCTGCTCATCAATGTGACGGTCAGCAGCGTGTTTTATCTGGTCGTTGTGTGGTTAATCCGCGCGCTGACGCCAGAAGAACGCGACTATCTTACCGGCCTCGTGCGGCGGAAACTTGGCCCTATTCTGCGGCGTGGGCGGGCGAGTTAGTCCCCTGACTGCCTGAAAACGAAGTTGTAGAATGGGCGGGCAACCCGGTGTTGTCTCCGCCATTCTACAATTCACCAAACACTTAACCTCTGAACGCCCGCAAATCGTCCTTACGTTTCATCAAATAATTCGCGCATGACCATTTCAAAGGTTAGCAACGGTGCGATTTTGCCCAGCGTCCAGGGTTCTCTTCCGGCGAGATGCCGTTCCAGTAATGATCGCACAAACGCGGGATTCAGGATGCCTCGTTCAGCCGTCCGGGGAGCATACAGGATGTTTTCGGCCCAGGCGCGCAGATCGCGGCGCAGGTAATTTTCGTAATCAGCATACAATGTAGACCGGTTGGGAAACAATTTTAGCCGCCGCTGCACCTGGACGGATAGGGCCTGGGTGCGGTGGAGCCAGGGATTAACGGAGGGTAAAAACTCCTTTTTGTCGTAGGGAATGCGGGCCAGGCGGGGAAGTTCACGGGTGATGATGTGCCGGTAGAGCAGTTGATCTCGGCGAATTTCTGGTTTTAGCGAGTACATAAAGTCTATCAACTGGTAATCCCAGAAGGGTGAACGAACTTCGATGTGCGAACGGGAGGTGGCAACCATGTTACCCGTTGAGCGCCAGCAGTGATTGACGATGTAGAAAAATTCGGCGGCGTAATGCTGGCGGAAATTCCAGAAGCGGTCAAATTCAGCGCGCATGGATTCAAAGGCGCGGCCCAGGGCTTGCTGACCGAAAGCCTCCGTGTAGAGTAAGCGCTCTTCCGCTTCGGTCAATCCCGGCCAGGTATAGGCGGAAGCGAATTGTTTGAAGGATTCGACCAGCACTGAGTTTTTATCAATCGGGCGATTGTAAATCGGGTTGATGTGGTCGGGATGTCCCATCACTGTCCCGCCATCCCAGCCGGTCAGGTTATAATCCATCACCGGACGCAAATCCGGCAGCATCGTAATGCTGTGCATGTGAATCCAACTATGGAAGCCTTCTGTAAGCTGAAAGTGCAGGGGCAGATTGTCCAGCACCCAGCGGCCATCCGGCAGATCGAACCAGTGATGGTTGCTGCCGACGGCGCGTGCGATGCGGTCAGCATAATAGACATCCCGGCTGTGGCGCTGGCCGAAACTGGCGGAGACCGGCGGCGTCGGGCGGGGCGGTATCAACCCCAGCAAGGTGCGGGAATCCAGCCCGCCGCTGAGAAAAACCCCAGGCCGTAAATCGTCGGCGGTGCGCCGTGCCACGGCCTGGCGCAGCAGTCGCCCGATTTCAACCACCGCCTCATCAAAAGTAACTTGCGGGCGATCCGGGATTTGGTCCCAGTCCCAGTACCTGCTGACGGCCCAGGTTTGGGTGGGTAAATCGAAGTGTGCAATGCTACCGTAAGGAAACAAAGTTATGTTTTCATGAAATGTCTTTTCGCCCAGAAGTTGTTGAAAGCGGAAATATTCGGCGGCGGCGGTCACATTGAGGCGGCGCGAGATAAATGGCGCGCACAGCACCCCTTTGACCTCCGGCGCGAAGGCGAGTTGACCCGCCTGGACGGAGTAGTAATGCGGATACAGGCCGAAACGGTCATTTGTGAGGGTGAGACGTTGCTGGACACCATCATAGATAGCGATAAAAAAAGCGCCATCAAGCCGGTGAACAAAATCTATGCCATACTGTTGGAAGGCGTACAGGGCGAGATCGGCGTCGGTGGTTGGTGTTTGCTGGAGACCCAGCTCGCGGCGAAGTTCCGCCGAATTGTAAAATTCCCCACTCAGGAACAAAATCAGATTACCATCCGCGCTCTTAATGGGCTGCGGCTCACGATTCAAAATGCCGATACTGAGCTGCCCCAAGCCGATGGGAAGGGCCGGTGGTGTCCAGGTATTGGCGAGATACCAGGGGCGGTGGGATAGGTGTTGGGTGACAGCATCGAGAAACAAGCGCGTTTCGGTGGGGCTGATACCGGTAATTCCAAATAGTCCAGACATAGTTCACCGTTTTTAGGTCTATTTTCGGGCGAGACGACAGACTTATCTTGAAATCGTAAACTAACATTGACCTTGAAATAAACTTGTGTGTTATCATCAAATTCAGAAAGTAATTTAAGTAATATGACTATAAAGGGACAGAATCAGGGGCAGCGGTAGAGTTATGCGTATTCTGATAGCGGTTCACGGTTTTCCGCCGACGCACTCTGCCGGTGCGGAACGACGCGCGGAACGGATGGCTCACTGGTTTATCGCCAACGGTCACGACGTTGAAGTTTTTGCAATTGAGAAACTGGACGAACCGGGGTTTCGGGTCGAATCAACCTACCAGGATGGGATGTTGATTCATCGCCTGTTTTATGATGTCAGCGAGGGTGATGATCCGTTCCGTAACCTGTATGATTATGCTCCACTCGGGGCGGCGTTGCGGGAGATACTCAAGCGCCAGCGGTTTGATCTGGTACACATCGTCAGCGGGTATCTGTTGGGCGGGCAGGTGGTGGAGGCCGCCCACGACTTCGGCCTGCCGGTGGTGCTGACTTTAACCGAATACTGGTTCATGTGCGCGCGCCTCAATCTGATTCAGGCCACTAATAAACTGTGTGCTGGCCCGGAACGCAATGAAAAATGTACGCGCTGCCTGATGGAATATAAGCGCCGGTATCGAATTCCTTCCCAGGCGACTCCCAAACTGATGGATTTTGTCTGGTCACTGATGCACCTCACGCCGGTCACAAGCGCGATGTCGCAAGCGGTTGACCGGCGGCAGTTCGTTTTGCGGGAAGCCTTAGATGCCGTTGATCTGGTGATTTGCCCTTCACAATATCTGATTGATAAGTTTTCCGAGTTTGGCTTTAATACGGAACGTTACCTGTTTGTCCGACAAGGATTGGCGACTCCGGCGAATTCCAGACCCAACCGGGAACGCCAGCCAGGGGAACCGCTGCGCATTGGGTATGTCGGCCAGATCAAGCCCCATAAAGGGGTAGATTTGCTGATCGAAGCGGTCATTGGGCTGCTGCAACAGGGGCAGCCTGTGAGCCTGAATCTGTGGGGAACGGAAACGGAAGCGCCAGAATATGTCGCTACCCTCAAAAAACTTTCGGCGGCTTATTCGGCGATTCGCTGGAATGGACGTTATCTGGGGCCGAAGGTGTGGGAAGTGTTAGCCGATTTTGACGCGCTGGTAATTCCCTCGCGCTGGTACGAAAACAGCCCGAACGCCATCCTGGAAGCGTTTGAGATGCGGATTCCGGTAGTGGCGACCAGGCTGGGCGGGATGGCGGAATTGGTCGAACATGAAAAAAGCGGTCTGTTGTTTGAACTGGATAATGCTGCCGATCTGCGCGTTCAGTTGCAGCGATTGGTGACTGAGCCGGATTTGTTAAACCAACTGCGTTCCGGTATTCCGCCCGTTAAAACGATCCATGAGGAGATGCAAGAAATTCTGGTGCAGTATCACCACTTGTTACAACGAACTTTCTGATATATTTATTTCCTAAATTGCCTTTCGTTTTCTCGAACAT
This sequence comes from Phototrophicaceae bacterium, assembly GCA_036261085.1. Taxonomy (GTDB): domain Bacteria; phylum Chloroflexota; class Anaerolineae; order Aggregatilineales; family Phototrophicaceae; genus CFX2. The sequence goes on from DATALK010000659.1 coordinate 9,690, forward strand.
CAAAACAGGTTCACCCACGATGAACCTGTTTTTTGTTATCCTGAAAACGATGCTGAGGCGGCTATCCCGCCTTCACTTCCTGAACCAGCGTCTTAAAGGTTCCGCCGCTTAGGGAGCCGATGGCATAAACGATGTAGACTTTACCGGCTTGCAGGTTGGCGGTTAGTGGCCCATAGACCGCAGTTGCGGTTCCCGTCGGCACTAAGACGCCCGTGTAAGAACCTGGGGCCAGTTCAGCGCCATACTGCTGGCCGTTTGCCAGCGGGCCGACACGCAGTTCACTGGCAGTGCCGGGGAAGAAGAGTGCGTCCACCGCGGGCGCGGCGGCAGTATGCCGCACAATCAGGCGGGTGCCGGAAGTTGTCGAAAGGTTATTTTCAAAAATTGAGAGGGTCGGTTGGCCGCTGGCATCGAGATGGGCCACAATCGCCACATTGCTGCCGGGCGGGAAACTGACTGTTGCCGCCAGCGCCGGGGTGTTCGGATTGCCTCCTGCCGGGACAATGACGACTTCTGCCGAACGATTGGCGGGGCCGGTCAGTGGGCCAGCGATGGTGTCCGGCGCAAAGTTTTTGAGCGTCAGTTTACCATTAACATAGATGTCAACCACCAACCCCGGGATGCCATGCACAATGTAGGCGGTGGCCGTGCCTTGGGCCGAAACATTGCCAACGACAGCTAACAGCAGTCCCAGTACCACAAAACTGATTAACTTACGCATAATGCTACTCCTCAGCTTCTTCTAAAACACTTCCCTGACGACGTTTGCTATTCTCAATATAAACATGATCTAGACATTAAATGACTGTAAGTGGAAAATAAGTGAACAAAAGTTATTCAAAATCAAACACGAGAGATTTTTTAAGGGCTATGAATCTTCCCTTTTAGAGTGGTGTTAGGTATCAGCAAGCCGTTCCGGTAATCATAGTTTTGGAAAGTTACCCTGTTTATCAGAATTTATTCTAACAATCATCGGGATGGATATGGCCGATTATCCAACTGTAACCACAACCTCGTCACCCTGGTTAGTTCCTGTCGTTTCCGTTGTCAGACCCCAATTGCGACTGTTCTGTTTCCTGAATGCGGGTGGCAGTTCAGCCATGCTGCGCTCCTGGCCGGGAGTTTTGCCGCCGGTAGTTGAAATTTGCGCGGTGCAACTGCCGGGACAGGGCAGTCGCTTTCGGGAGCAACCGTTTACGCGCATCACGCCATTAATTGAGGCGCTGCTGCCGGTTTTAACGCCCTATCTGGATCTTCCCTTTGTTTTCTGGGGGTACAGTATGGGGTCGCTGGTGGCTTTTGAACTGGCGCGGGCGTTGGGGCGCGACCAGGTTTTTCCCCAACATTTATTTGTCGCCGCGCGGCGCGCGCCGCAGGTTGCCACGCGCGAAACACCGCTGCATCCGTTGACAGAAGCGGCGTTTATCCGCGAAGTGCAGCGCCGCTATAACGGAATTCCCGCCAGTGTGTTACGGGAACCGGATTTGTTGGCGTTGTTTTTGCCAGTCTTACGCGCGAATCTGGAAATGATTGAAACCCATGTTTATGAGGCTGGCGCGCCGCTGCCGTGTCCAATTTCCGCTTTTGGCGGCTTGCACGACCCCACGGTCAGCGCCGAGGGTATTATGGCCTGGGGGCAGCAGACCAGCGCCTCGTTTAAATATTTTATGTACCCCGGCGATCATTTTTTCTGGCAGCAGCAGCAGGCGGATGTCTTACAAACGATGGCAAATGATCTTCGGGCGCTTTTGCCGCCGAACGTGTAAGTGGTGGGTGCGTGATGATTGCGAACCTGGGAAAGCGTCTTGAAGCGGCGGATTGTACTTTGAGTCAAAATCGCGTGGATGTGTGGCTGCTGCGGCTGGACATAATACCCGAGGTGGTGGACGCCTTAGCAGGTTATCTTGCCAGCGACGAACGACAGCGGGCCGCGCGGTTCCGCTTTGAGCGGCATCGCCAGCAGTTTATCCTGGCACGGGGCGGGCTGCGAACCCTGCTGGCCGCGTATTTGAACACCAGCCCGGAACGGCTGCGGCTGGTTTATAACCGGTACGGCAAGCCAGCTTTGGCCGACGAACCAGGGGTGAGTTTTAATCTGGCACACTCGCATGAACTGGCGGTTTATGCCATAACTGATAATCATGCGGTGGGCATTGATATTGAGCATTGGCGTCCGCTGGCTGAGATGGAATCGCTGGCGGCACGGTGTTTTTCGGCGCGGGAGTTTGCGGTGTTCCAGCAGCTACCGGCAGAACAAAAACCGGAAGCGTTTTTTAACTGCTGGACGCGCAAGGAAGCCTACATTAAAGCGTTGGGCCAAGGGCTGTCACACCCGCTCGATCAGTTTGATGTGAGTTTCAGGCCGGGTGAGCCGCCGCGTTTATTGGATGATGCGAGTGATCCCCAGGCCGTTAACAAATGGACATTCCACGCTTTCCAACCGGCGGCGGAGTATACAGCGGCGCTGGTTGGGGCGGGTCAGGGTTGGACGGTTCGATCTGGTTGGTGGAATAATTTAACGATTTAACGGTTGGGGTTAATTCAGGGGAGTAACGGGCGATGAAAGAACCGATTGCGATTATTGGTATAGGCTGTCGTTTCCCCGGCGGCGTGTCTTCGCCAGAAACGTTCTGGCAATTTTTACTCGATCAGGGCGATGCGATTACGGAAGTCCCGCCGGATCGGTTTGATCTTGATACTTTTTATGATGCCCGCCCAGCGACACCGGGAAAAGTGATGTCCCGGTGGGGCGGTTATCTCGACCAGGTTGACCAATTCGACCCGTTCTTTTTTGGCATTTCTCCCCGTGAAGCGGAACGGATGGACCCACAGCAG
>DATALK010000662.1:0-2362 GCA_036261085.1 Phototrophicaceae bacterium
ACTGAGATAGTCAGTCGGTCGGCTGACCGACTGACTATCTCCTCCTCTCAGGAAAACGTATGTGCGCCGTCACCCGCCGCGATCCGGCGATTCGTCAAAAAATACTGGATTACCAGCCCGTCCAGGCAGGTGGTGATCAAAAAGGCCAGGGTCTGCTGGTCGATCACCGGCGAGAGCACGCGGCTGAGGCCGGTGCGCATCAAGTCCAGCCATTCCTGGTACTTTTCGATAAAGCGTTCCTTGAGATGGCCCTTCTCCGTGACGGCCTGTTCGATCAGGTAATGGTGCAGCTTGCCGCGCAGCTCATCCTCGACGATAGCATGAAACACCACGCTGAGGATCTCGCCCGGTTTCACCTCGCCGTGCACCTGGTCGACCCAGTCGTTCAGGCGCTGGGTGGTCTGCTGGAAGTGCTGGTCGGTGACGTCAAAGATCAGATCGGCCTTGGTGGCGTAGTAGTAAAAGAGGGTTCCTTTGCTGATGCCCGCGGCCCTGGCAATCTCGGCCAGCGTGGTGTCGTGGACCCCATGTTCGATAATGAAGTGGCGGGTAACATCCAGTATTTTTTGACGAATCGCCGGATCGCGGCGGGTGACGGCGCACATACGTTTTCCTGAGAGGAGGAGATAGTCAGTCGGTCAGCCGACCGACTGACTATCTCAGTGTAGCAAATCGGAAGGAGAAAGTCAATCAGGAAGTGGTAGGGAATTCGCCGAAAGAATCTTTACAAAATCGCTTCTTAGTCCGGCGAATTCCTCGAGTAAAACGCCTGGCCCTGTTGCTTTATTGTTAAAGTACTGATGGCGTTTACCTGTAGCTTTATTCCAGCGAAGCGCTATAATTGAGAAATCATTGCAAAACTTTAAAATAACCGATCACCGGATTGATCCCGATAAATGGAATTTTTCGGATGGATACTACGTTTCGGAAAGCCGGCAGGTTATGGCATAATCCAACACTCGAGGGTTTAAGGTTAAATGAGCAAACTCTATCATTGGTTGAAAAAGCATGATCTGGTATTCTATTTTGTCCTGGCATTTGCCATCTCCTGGTCAGTCGAGATTCCCCTGGCCATCCGCGCCCAATCCCAACCGGAACGGCCAACCGTCCCGTTTGCGCTGCATTACCTGATCAGCTATGGTCCCATGCTGGCGGCCATCCTGGTGACTGGTTTCACCCGGGGCCGCGAGGGGCTGAACCAGCTTTGGGCAAGGGTGGTGCAATGGCGCGTCCGGCCCATCTATTGGCTGGCAGCGGTTTCGCCACTGATCCTGTTAATCATTACCCTCCCGGTTTGGTCGGTGATCCAGCAGCAGTGGCCGGACCTGACCCAACTGGGGGATGTGCCTTTCCTGCCCAACCTGGGCTTAGCGGCTCTGCCGTTGTGGATTCTTACCTCGGGTCTCGGTGAAGAAATCGGTTGGCGCGGCTACGCACTCCCCCGGCTGCAACGCCGGTACTCAGCCTTGACCGCAACGCTCTTCCTCTCCGTTCTTTGGGGCCTGTGGCACGTGCCCTTGTTTTTTTACATGGAGCAGCCATCCATCGATACGCTGGTAGGAAACGCGCCCCAGTTTTCCTATCTATCGCAGCCATTGATGAATGCCTTCTGGTTCCTGGGGCTTGTGGCTGGGGCAATTGTTTTCACCTGGTTGCTTAACAGCAGCCAGGGCAGCATTCTGATGGTGATCCTCTTTCATGGGGCCTATAATTTCGTCACCGCCTCTGTCACCGCGAATGGTATACCTGCCGCCATTGTAAGCACCCTGGTGATGCTATGGTCGGTGATCGTAATCTTCGTCTTTAAGCCCAGGACTCTGGCGCACGCCGCAAAGTGGGAGACCCCTCAAGTGGCGTTATCTAAAACTGGCTAGAGAAACACCGCAAACCCTTTGGTCAAACCTGGCTGCCATCAAAATTACTCGAAAATAACCGTGAAAACCAAGACCATTCCCTTGCCGGCCTTGGCATCGTGATCCTGATCGTTGGCTGGCGGGTGATAAAGCAGAGACCATCTTAAGGACCACGCCCAGAAACCTGGGGCACGTTTCTCCTTTAACCGAAAAGAGCAAAGAAGCGCTAATGAAAAAGCCGGTTTGTATTCTCATCCTCAGCATCGTGCTGGCAAATCTTGCCGCCTGCACTGCCCCAACCACACCAGCCGCGGTCCCAACCGGGCAAGCGCTTTCCACGCTGGCCAACACCGCCACGCCAGACATGACTGCTACCTGGCGTCCCGTTTATGTACAACAAGAATCTCCACAACCATCTCCCACCACTACCCCGAACAATACGTTGGAGCCTCATGTAGTCGCTTCATTAGGCAAAGGGATCATCAACGGGCCCTATCGATCCCCAGATG
>DATALK010000667.1:0-1871 GCA_036261085.1 Phototrophicaceae bacterium
CGGCGGAAGGTGATGGCTACTACACCTACTGGCTGGAGCCAACCTACAGCGCCCCACCGCCGCCCGCCTGTCCGCTGCCCAATCGTTTAATGGCGGGTAGTTATGGTCGGGTGACACCCGGTTTGCCCAACGTTGTCCGCAGCGCTCCCGGTACGAACAGCAGCGGCTCTAGCAGCGTGATTGTCGGCAATATTCCCGGCGGCGCGGTGTTCAGTGTGTTGAGTGGGCCGCAGTGTGGCAGCGATGGCCGCTGGTGGTGGTACGTGAATTATAACGGGCTGGTCGGGTATACCCCCGAAGGCGAAGGCAGCGGCACCTACTGGACGGAACCCTACTATTCCGGCGGTGTGGCCTGCCCCGGTTTTGTGACCTCGCGGCTGACCAAAGGCAGCTATGGGCGTGTGACGACGTATCCGAATCTGCCCAACCGGCTGCGTGATTTTCCCTCCTACAATGGTTTTGTCAGCGGTAGTGTCCCGGCGGGCGGTGTGTTCACCGTATTAGATGGTCCAAACTGCGCCCAAAACACGGCCTGGTGGCTGGTGAGCTATAACGGCGTCACCGGCTGGACGGCAGAAGGTAGCGGCAGCCAGTACTGGCTGGAACCGTATTAAGGTCTAATCGAACTGGATAGCCTCAGTCGGTGTGGGGTTTCGTTCCGGCCAAAATCAATGGGTGCAAAACGGAAACGTTTCCCGCCCCTTTAACCGGTAAACAGCAGCGGGAGGGTCTAAAACCCTCCCGCGCGAAAACCTGACTGAGATTGTACGTCATCGGGACGAACTGCTAATCGGTTCGCCCTGTTTTTTATGCGCCGCTATTCCCCGATGCTGAAGGTGACTGTGACCTGCACATTCACATTTAATTGGCCGGGGGCAATTTGCGGGCCACCCACGCCGCCGCTGGCGACCCGGTCATACATCGGCTGAACCGTGCCGCCGCCCAGATTTTCGACAACAATGATCGGGCTGCCTAAGGTCACACCCAGCGCTTCGGCCAGCCGTTCGGCCCGCTGCCGCGCATCGGCAATGGCATTCACCCGGGCTTCCTGTTCCAGATCGGTTGGATCCGCCACACCAAAGCTCAGGCTGTTGACACTGGTCGCGCCCGCGTTTAGTCCGGCCTGAATCACGTCGCTGACCTGATTGATGTCGCGCACGGTGACGCTGAGTTGATTGCTGACGTTGTAATTCCGTTCACCGGTAGGGCCGCCGGTTTGCGGGTTAAATACATCCTGCGGATAAACATTAAAGCTCACCGTCTGGATGTCGGCGGCGGCCACCCCCACTTCTTGCAGCGCGGCGATAATCGCGGCCATCGTGTCGTTGGCCGCATTCACCGCGTCGCTCACATTGGCGCTGGTGGTATCCACGCCCAGATTCACATAAGCCACATCGGGCGCGCCGCCCGCCTGTCCCGAACCACTCACCGTAATCGAGTTGGGGGGGAAATACCCGCCGGATTGGGTCGGAACCTGGGCCAATGCCGGAACGACGGCGACAGCCAGCAGCGCCAGCGTGGTCAGGCTAATCATGCCCGCGCGGTTCCAGGATTTCCTGTTGATGAGAAATGACCGATTCATGCTTTATACTCCTCGTTAAACGTCAACCAGCGCCATTGTACGGCGCGCATCTATGAGACGTATTAACGCGGCGATTGGTTCCATCCGGCCTGCCAACGCCGTGAAACCGCAGCAATTGGTGTTTAGTTATATTTTTCGTTCGCGCAGCAGGGCGACCAACAAATGAACATTATCAACGCCATCCAGGGGCAGGCTGGCCCACGTTTCGCCGCCGCGTGTGAGCAACCGCAGCCCGCCGCTCTGAAGCTGATAACCGCCGTAGTCCGGCCAGAGCAGCGCCCGCCCACCA
>DATALK010000669.1:0-1826 GCA_036261085.1 Phototrophicaceae bacterium
AGATTATCTCGCTTCTGATACACCCCCGGAAGCGTTCAACTGTCCGCGCGGACTGGCGGTTATCGCGGAACTTGAGTGCCGTATCCAAAGTGAAGGCGGCATATTGATTCAGAAAGAAGTCGGCGTTGTTATCGCTTCAAGCTAGGGTGGGCAGGCAAACGGACTGGGCGTTGATCGCCACTCCCATCAGCGTTTTCACCATCGCCTGAAACTGCTCAACATCCCCACTCGTAAAATAGTCGTTGGGCGCATTTGCCGATGTTAAGTTTTCCGGCCACACACGCGCTACCTGCCGCGCCACCGCTGGAGCGGGGTCAATCAAGTGGACGTTCGGCCCGGTGATGGCCTGAATGGTCTCGGCTAAAAAAGGGAAATGAGTACACGCCAGCACGATTTGATCTGCGCCCGCCGCTACCAGCGGTTCCACATAACTTTGAATGATAGTGCGGCTGTCAGCGGTGTGCTGGCTGTTGGCTTCCGCGATTTGCACCAGTTCGGGGGCGATTTGTGTCATCACCTGGACGCCCTCGGCATACCGTTCCAGCACGCGCCGGTAGAGCGCGCCGTTGGCGGTGGTGCGTGTGGTCAGCACACCCACCACGCCGGTTTGAGTAGCTTCCGCTGCCGGTTTCACGGCGGGTTCCATGCCCACAAACGGCACAGCAGGATACCGTTCGCGCAGATACAGCAAACTGGCGGCGCTGGCCGCGTTACACGCCAACACAATGACTGCCGCGCCGCGTTCCAGCAGAAAGCGCGTGATCGTCTCGACATAACGCTGAGTTTCTTCGCTGGGGCGCGGGCCGTAGGGCAGGTGGGTCTGATCGGCAAAATACAGCGTGGGATGGGTGGGCAGCCGCCGGTGAATCTCGCGCAGGACGGACAAGCCGCCAATGCCCGAATCCAGGATTTCAATTTTTTTCGACGCGCGGGCTGCGGAACAGGAAAGTCCGTTCTACGCCGACGCCGTGACTGGCGATGCGCCGCACGGTGAAGTTCTTTTCATTACCGCCGCCGCGCACACGGATGACGACGCCCTGGAAGACCTGAATACGTTCGCGTTCGCCTTCAACAATCCGAACATGAACCTTAACCGTATCGCCGGATTGGACATCCGGGTGTTCGCGGTCTGGTGCTTGTAAAGCCTGTAATAATTCGTTCACGATGCTTATTGCCCTTCTGAACAAAATACGCCTTGCAGGCGCATCCGCTTTTTGTCTAATAACAGCGCATTATAGCATCCTCAACGGCCCTGGAAAAGACCCGGAATTGGCGGGCGCGGGTTAAATCCCCAATCGTCGGGCTACACGCAGCAAACCGATGATACTTTTGCTGTCCACAATCGCGCCGCGCTCGATTTGCGCCAGGGCTTCCGACAGTGGCAAGCGCACCAGTTCAATGAATTCATCATCGTCAGCGGCCAACCGGTCTTCGTGTAACCGGGTTGCCAGATACAAATGAATGTATTCGGTGGTATAACCGGGCGTGGGGTAAAAACCGCCCAGGTCTTCCAGCTGTTCGGGCCGGTAGCCGGTTTCTTCCTGGAGTTCGCGCACGGCACAGCTTTCCGGCACTTCGCCGGGTTCCAGCAGCCCAGCAGGGATTTCCAGCATGGTCTGCTGCGCGCCGACACGGAACTGCCGCACCAGCAGGACATTTTGCTGGTCATCCAACGCGATGAGCGCCACCGCGCCCTGATGTCGGATGACCTCGCGTTTGGCAATCTTCCCGTCGGGCCACCGCCACTGAAGCCGCCAACCTAACCGCCACCGCTGCCAGTCTGGGTTTTGGCATCCCGACCTATACCCCCACGCCAACGGCCACCC
>DATALK010000670.1:0-1727 GCA_036261085.1 Phototrophicaceae bacterium
TCTCAGCATTCGGGACGTGATTGACCAGCACCCCGACAAACTCTTTATTGCCTTTACCACGCCGCCGCTGCTGCCCGGCGCAACCACTGTCGCCAATGCCGCCCGCGCCCGCCGCTGGGCGGAGTATCTCACTTCGGCAGAATATCTGGACGGCCATCCCAATCTGGTCGTTTTTGACATTTTCAGCCTGCTGGCTGACGATGACGACTACCTGCGCCCGGAATATCGCGTGAGCGAAGATGACAGCCACCCCAACGAAATCGCTAACCAGACCCTCGGCCCGCTGTTGGTAGACTTCGTTGATACGTCCGTTCAGAATTTTACACCGGGAACCGCCAGCGCCAAACCCGAACCCACCGCCACTCCGGCAGCCAACGCGAGCCAGGAGCCAGCAGCGGGTTTGATGATTGACGATTTTGAGGTGAGTGAACTGACCGAGGATTGGTCATCATATGCCGATGACGGCGCCGAAATCACCTGTACGCTAGCAGCAGGCGGCAACGACAGCGACCAAATGTTAGCCATCACCTTTAAGACCGCCGCGCAGCGGTATGCCGCCTGCAACCGAAATCTGATCGCCAGCGCGGATTGGCAGGAAACCCCCGGTTTCCGCTTTGATTGGCGCAGCGAGACCCCCGGCCTCAACATCATTATTTACGCCTGGATTGCGGGTAGCCCATTTGAAGTGCAGCCGCCGCTGGCTTCGCCCTCGACAACATGGGCAACGGTGGAAATCCCCTGGGAACAGGTGCAAAAAGCCTCGTGGGCCAGCGAGACCGATCTGGATGAATTTGATCCCACCCGCGTTGAAAGTATTTCGTTTAATGTGGGCGATTGGGACAAAGCGACGGAGGGAACCATCTGGCTTGACAACTGGCAACTGCTGCCGCCAGAATAGTTCGAACCACCAGTTGTTTTCACCAAGCCGGGCGGTCAAACAGGCCGCCCGACTCGAAGAATGACGATTTAAAAACGCCTACCGGAGCTATTTGCTCGGTGTGGCTTCAGTTGTGGCCTCTACCGTAGTTTCGACTGTCGGTTTCGCGGTGGCCGCTTTGGTCGGTTTGGCCGTTGGGGACGCGGTAGGCGGCACGTTGGTCGGTTTAACCGTTGGGAGCGCGGTAGGTTCAGTCGTGGGCTTCGCCGTAGGTGGCACATTAGTCGGTTTCAATGTTGGGAGCGCCGTCGGCTCCGTTGTTGGCTTCAGTGTGGGTTTCATGGTCGCGGTAGCGGTTGGCGCAACCGTCGGTTCAACTGTCGCTTCCGCTGTCACTTCTGTTGTGGGCGTCGCGGAGGCCAGCGGCGTGGGGCTGGGCGTCGGCGTCGGCAGCAGAACGTTGAGATCGGCCAAAACAGTAAAGGTATCCATCACCTGCGCCAGCGTCGGCTGAGCAGTGCGACCTTCCTCGGTATTTAAATCCACATTGGCCGCATTAAAGCGCAGATTGGCGCTGTATAACGTGCCATCCACACCGTTTAACAGCACGGCAAAACCGCTCTGCGCATTGCCATCCACATCAGCAAAGGTATAGGCTACCGCAAAACCAGACAGGTCAAGCCGGGTCGTGGTTTGAAGGCTGACCACTTCCGCGCCGGGACGGGCCGTTTCGACCCATTTGGTAGCAGCGGCCTCATCAGCGGCAGCGGCATTGGGCTGCGCTTCCAGCCGCAGGGTGGCGTTATCACCACTGAAACTGGCAACCCGCCCCACAGCGCTGTCGGTCAGT